>CALKXO010000099.1 GCA_938003615.1 uncultured Pirellulaceae bacterium
CGACGACATCAAAAATTTCCGCCAAATGCACAGCCCATGTGCTGGCCATCCTGAATATGGTTACGCGGCCGGCATCGAGACCACCACTGGACCGCTGGGACAGGGGCTTGGCAATAGCGTCGGTACCGCGATTGCTGCCAAGTGGTTGGGCGCGACTTACAATCGTCCAGGCTACGACCTGTTTGACTTCGACACCTATGTTGTCTGTAGCGATGGCGATGTGATGGAAGGGATCGGCTGCGAAGCTGCATCGCTAGCCGGTCACCTGAAGCTCTCGAATCTGTGCTGGATCTACGACGACAACGAAATCACGATTGAAGGCCGCACAGAACTTGCGTTCAGCGAGGACGTCGGCGCACGTTTTGAAGCACTCGGTTGGCAGGTCATCACCGTCACCGATGCCAACGATTTGAAGTCTCTTGCTGCGGCCTACAAAAAATTCCAAGCAACTGATGATCGCCCAACCTTAATCATTGTCAAAAGCATCATTGGCTTCGGTGCACCGAACAAGCAAGACACCTCTGGCGCACACGGGTCTCCGCTGGGCGAGGACGAAATCGCCTTGGCCAAGGAAGCCTACGGTTGGTCCGCAGAGAAATTCCACGTGCCCGGCGAAGTCTACGAAGACTTCCGCAGTAATCTTGGTGAGCGCGGCGGATCGGCTTACTCGGCATGGAGTGAGAAATTCGAAGCCTACAAGAAAGAGTTCGCCAAAGAAGCAGCGGAACTGGAAGGTATTCAAACCGACACGTTGCCGTCGGGGTGGCAAGACGCATTGCCAGTGTTTGACGCTGATGAAAAAGGCATGGCCACGCGTGCCAGTTCTGGAAAAGTCCTACAGGAAGTCTGCAAGGCGATTCCGTGGTTCATCGGCGGATCGGCTGACTTGGCGGGATCGAACAAGTCGAACAACGACGATCCAGCCGCCGGTCACTTTGGCGCCAACGATTACTCGGGAAATAACTTCCACTTTGGAATTCGCGAACACGTGATGGCTGCGATCTGTAACGGCATGTCATTATCGGGCATCCGAGCTTACGGTGCGACGTTCTTTGTCTTCACGGATTATCTGCGACCGAGCCTGCGTTTGAGCAGCATCATGCATCAGCCAGTCTTTTACATCATGACCCACGATTCAATTGGGCTTGGCGAAGACGGACCAACGCACCAACCCGTCGAACACATGGCGGCTTGCCGCTCTATCCCCGGGGTCATGGTGATGCGTCCGGGCGATGCGAATGAGGTTTCCAAATGCTACCAAGCGGCATTGGAAGACAAGAATCGTCCTACTGTGATTGTCCTTTCAAGACAGAACATGCCGACGTTTGACCGCTCCGTTTACGGTTCTGCCGACGGCGTCCTCAAAGGAGCTTACATTCTCAAAGACTCCGAAGGAACTCCTGATGCAATCGTCATGGGGACTGGCAGTGAAGTTATCTTGTGTGTGAAAGCGGCCGAGCAATTGGAAGCGCAAGGCGTGAAGACGCGTGTTGTTAGCGTCCCTTGTTGGGAACTCTTTGACGACCAATCGGAGGAATATCGCGAATCGGTTCTACCAGCGTCTGTCACCAATCGCGTTGCGGTTGAGGCCGGCATCAAAATGGGCTGGGAGAAGTATCTTGGCAACAGCGGCAAATTCATCGGCATGAGCTCTTTCGGTGGCTCGGCTCCGTTCGAAGAACTGTACGAGCAATTCGGCATCACCGAAAAAGCGATCGTCGAAGCGGCGAAAGGCTAAAGCACTAACGTTTCGCAAGCCGTAACAGAAAGCCAACCTCCGCAAAGGGGTTGGCTTTTTTTATAGAACCGTCGTCTAAGTTGCCCACAAACAACGGCCAAGCGATGACTTAATCAACAAGCCCCTTACATAGGGTAGGCCAACTTCATACTTCAGTAGAAAAGTAAAGTGACATGAGCAGCACACATCACCATTTTAACTACATAGAACTTCCGGCCAGTGATCTGGCGGCCATGAAGAGTTTCTACGGCAAAGCGTTCGACTGGACGTTTCAGGATTGGGGCGATACTTACGTCGCGATCAAGGGAGCCGGAGTTGACGGGGGCTTTGATGCCGCCTCTGCTGGTCGAGCGCCATCCAACCAGGGAACCTTGGTGATTTTGCACTCCGACGATCTGATTGCCAGCGAGAAGTCCGTCAGCGATGCCGGCGGAGTGATCTCGGTGCCAGCTTTCGACTTTCCCGGCGGACGCCGATTCCACTTCACTGACCCTAGCGGCAATGAGTTGGGGGTTTGGTCGCCCACGATTGAAGAGTAGCCCCAATTTGAAATTACTTGAAATTAGTAGTGAGCTTCACACGCCAACCAAAACCAATCCTGTTGTTGGATTGGCTTTTCTGTATCGAATTCACTCGTGACCGCCAGCTATTTTGGGAAGCAAAAGTCGCAAGACTTTTAAATAGCCAAAAAGTAAGTTCTCCCATCTCTCGTGCGATCAGCGATGCGTACTTTCTGCCGCACCTCCGGTCACAAGCAGCGCTCTTCTCCGCTAGCATTGCACGCTGTCAGCGACCGATTCATCGCCGTCGAGCATAATTCGTTGGCGTCAGCCAGTTGTTCCCTCCGATAACTGAGGAAAGATTTCTGTAGCTGCTGTGCGCTCCTGCGCCACGAGCAGCCAAATGTTCAGGAGGAACTTTGATGATACGACGCCGACACTTTTTGGGCACTGCCGCCGCCTTCGGACTGGCACCATTCGCTATTCCAAAACGCGCTCTTGCGTTTGCAACTGCTCCCGGTCTCCCCCGACTGAATTGGCAATGCGACGTTATCAAAACCACGCCACACACGCGCTCGAAGCGCAATCCTGTCGTGACGGGTCTTGATGTGCGTGAAGCTGGCGATCTGATCGCTGTTGTCGGCGACGACCACTACGTATTTCTGTACGACATTGCCCAAGCGCGGTTCACCAATCAAACCAAACAACATACCGACTGGGTTCGCGCGGCCAAATTTTCTCCTGACGGTACGAAGTTGGCAACCGCCGGCAATGATCGGCGCTTGCTGATCTCTGCTGTAGAAGATTTGGAAAACCCGATCATTGAAAAACAGCATCCCGTTGCGATCATCGACATCGCGTATTCAAGTGACGGATCAAAAATTGCTACTGTTGGCTTTGACCGGAAGCTACGAATCTTCGACGCCAACGACGGTGAGAAGATCGGCGAAATGGGCTGCGTTTGCAATGACAACCACACCGTAGCATTCTCCGACGATGGCAACTGGATCGCCGCCGGTGGACGCAGCGGCAAAATTCAGGTTTGGGAAACAGAAACTCAAGCCGAAATCGCCACCTACAAACATCATCGCCAACGCGTACGTAGCTTGCGTTTCACCCGAGATCGAAAGATTCTAAGCGTGGCTGACGACCAGGTGATTTGCCTGACTGATCCAAAACTCGCCGAAGCAGCTATTAGACTGCCACGCCAATCGGCAAAGCTTTTCGCGGCCCAGTTACTTGGCGATGATTTCTTCGCAACTTCTGGTAGTGACAACAAGATCACGCTTTGGAGTTTGAGCGATATGACTGCCATTGGAAGCTTGAATGGACATACAGGAACCGTCTCCTGCCTTTCTGCAGCCGAAGGGATTTTGGTGTCAGGCGGCTTCGATACAACTTTCAGAATTTGGAAACAGGAATTGGACACCATCGTCAAATCGGCGGTTCCGTTACCCGGCATTCAAAATCGTCAAACACGCATGCCCGACGGGTGGCGTGGACTACTGAAATAGAGACACCGATGGGATGACGCAAACGTACGTTTGCAAACTTGGCTTACCAAATCTGGTGGCCATTACTTCTGGCAGCAAAGAATAGACATCTGAACTTCGCGTTTGGCTTTTGGAGGAAGACCGTTGGGCTTGATCAATAAAATCTCGAATAAATTTCTGGGCAACAACAAAGACAAACGCGCCAATGAGGCCATCAAGAACGCGACGCTGCGACGTTGTCGTTTTGAGGTCATGGAAGAGCGCAAAGTGCTTTCCGCTGATCCAGTGATCGCTGGCGTGACGTATCTTGAAGGCGATGCCGGTCAAGACACCACTCCCGACCACTTCGAAGTCAGCTTTCAGGGCGGCGCCGAAACCACACAACTGACTCAGTTCGTGATCAACGGTGATCAGGATTTCAGCGGGACATTATCCGATGGCGATATGTTCTTCGACGTCAACGAAAACTCACCTGGCACGGGAGGCTCTCACGCGTTCCAGTTCGACGCCGCAAACAGTTCCGGCGTCAGTGCAGAAGACGTGCAATCAATCTCAGTTTCGGAAGATGGGCTTACGCTTACCGTTGACGTGACCAACTTCGAAGCCGGTGATGTATTCGCCTTTAACATCGATGTCGACGAAGTTGAGGGCGTTCGCAACGACAAGATTGCCTCAGGGGTTGAATTTGAGTCAAGCCTCTTCAATGCAACGTTTGTCGATCAGCACTACACTTTCGAAGACCTAACGGTGTCTGCCGATGAGGAACTAGAAGGTGGATTCATTCAAAATCAGCAAGAGGGCGTCTTCTACGATGAATACAACTCCTTGCTGGCCGAAGGCGAAAGCATCGCGGGATCTCCGATTGAGTTAGCACGCGACAACGAAACGGGGCAAGCAGATCGTACTGCAGGTGCCGTCGACGCCTACAACCTTGTTGAGAAACCGATCAGCATTTCTGGAACCGTGTTCCACGATGAAGACCTCGACTGCATTCACGATGGAGACGAAGACGGGTTGGCCAATGTAATGATTGACCTGCAGCTCCTAAACCAAGACACCGGTCAGTACGAAACCGTTGCTTCAACGATGACGGACGCTTCTGGAAACTACGAATTCGGCAAAGACCTAGGTCTGAAACCCGGCACCTATCAACTCGTGCAAAAACAGCCCGATGGCTATCTTGACGTTGGTGCTCACGCCGGCAGCGAAGGTGGCGAAGTGTCTAACGACGCCAATGGCGACGGCAACATCATCAGCAAAATCGAAATCCCGCTCGGGAACACCGACGCAACAGACTACGACTTTAAAGAAGTGCGTCCCGCATCGATCGCGGGCAACGTCTGGCATGACGAGAACAACGATGGCGTCTTTGATCCTAACGAACAGGGAATCGCTGACGTATTGATTCAAGTCACGCGTGTAGGTGCCAAAGACGGGTTAACTGACGATCCGTTTGCCGACATGGAACCGGTCTTTGTAAGAACCGACGCCAGCGGAGCCTACAGCGTTGATTCTCTTCCGCCGGGAATATACGAAGTCGTCGAGATCAACAACTACCCGCCGGGCAACGATCCACTGGCTACCTACGTCGACGGTAAAGACACCACCGGTGCCGTACGCGGGGAGCAGAATGGCACGCATAGCAATGACAAATTTTCACAAATCGAACTTTGTGCAGACGACCATGGCGAAGAGTACAACTTCGGCGAGATCCGACACGCCTCCATCAGCGGATACGTCAGCGTTGACACTCCGGGGCAGTCTAAACTGGCTCCGGACCATCCTGATTTCCAACCCATCGCGGGCGTCACAATACAATTGTTCAACGAAGACAATGAATTGGTTGCAGAAACGGTAACCGACGAAACGGGGAACTATAAATTTGGTGAACTGCTACCGGGAACCTACTCCGTCGTTGAAGTTCAGCCAAACGCTTACTCAGACGGTGGCGACGTGGTGGGAACCGTTGACGGCCAAACTGTTGGAACCTCAAGCAATGATCGGTTTGATGGGATCGCACTGAATTCTGGTGATGAAGGCGTAAACTACAACTTCTGTGAACATGATTTGGCCTCGATCAAAGGAACGGTCTACCATGACCGAAACGACAACGGAATTCAGGATGCTGGCGATGAGGGTATCCCGGGTGTTGTGATTGAGTTGTTTGATGTGGACGGAAACTTAGTTCAGACGGCAATCACGGATGCAAACGGCGATTATTGTTTCGAGGATCTTCCTCCGGGAGAGTACAAGATTCGCGAACAGCAGCCTGACGGTTTCGATGACGGGAAAGACACCGTTGGTCAAGTGGACGGTGTGACCAACGGAGAACATGGAAACGATGAATTTTGCGTTATCACGTTAGGCCCTGGAGATGAAGGCACCGAGTACAACTTTGGCGAACTGTTACTTGCCGAGATCTCTGGCTTTGTACATGTCGACAATGACGGCGACTGTGAATTTGGCACCTCAGCATCCGATCGCCCAATTGCAGGGGCGACTCTCGAACTGTTGGACGCCGACGGCAACGTCTTGGCGACGACAGTGACCGATGAGAACGGAGCCTACAGCTTCAAAGGCCTCGTCCCGGGATCCTATTCAGTTCGCCAGATTCAACCAGACGAGTTCTTTACTGGTGGAGAAGTCGTCGGCGACGGCGGTGGTTCAGCATCGGAGAACATCCTGTCGAACATTGTCGTTGAATCAGGCCAGAAGGTAACGCAGTACAACTTCTGTGAGCAAGAGGCGGCCGAGATTCACGGGCGCGTCTGGGAAGACGGACCGGCTTTCGTAACCGAAGACGGGACTTTACCGACTGACTATCGCAGCCAACGCGATGGGATATATCAGGAAGGCGTTGATACGCCGATTGCTGGTGTCAGAATGCAGTTGTATTACTTCATTGACCCTGTCGCTGGTGCGGAGGGTGAAATCGCCCCGCGTCCGGTTACCATCAGCGAAGTCATGCCTGAATTCTACAGCCACATTGATCCAGCCAACCCGGATGCTCCGGTTTGGGTCGAGACAATGGCGGACGGAGAATACTGGTTCCAAGGACTCCAACCGGGGAGTTACGTCGTCCTAGAAACTCAGCCTACCGGTTTCACCGATGCCAATGACATCCCGGGCACGACGACTGGATTTACGTTCAATGACAACACCGACACACAGACAGCGATCGCACCGCTGACTAATGTTTTCTCTGATGTCCAACTGATGGATTCCGTTGTTGGGATTTCGGTAGATGCAGGTGGCATCTCGCAGCAAAACAACTTTACTGAAGTTTCAGTAAGCGTTCTGCCACCGGTAGATCCCCCGCAGACCATTAACCCGCCGACACCTCAACCCGTTCGCCCGCCGGGCAATCCAGTGGCCCCACGCCCGGGCGTCACTGGCCATGGCGGACTCGGCGGTTCAGAACCGAGTGCGTTCACCACATTTGTCGGAACCTCACGTGGAGCCTCCTTTCAAACACAAGCTAACGCCACCAACGGCGATGCTTACACTTGGCACTTAAGCGTCGTCAATGGCGGATTGCCACGTGCTGCTGGTGGTGATGGCAACGACGACTCGATCTGGCAACAGGCTGGATTTATCGGATCCGATGAATGGAATCGATTCGAAATGGAAGAAGCCGTTTGGACATTTACGGAAATGTCAGACGATTTCGAAATCAAAAAGAAATCAGAAACCAATATCTTCGGCATGATGGGTGGCACGCCATTGGCGGGTGACTTTGACGGAGACGGTTCAGATGAAATTGCCGTCTTCAATGGCGGTTACTGGTTGATCGACATCAATCACAACGGACGCTGGGACGAAGAGGACTTACTGGCGAAACTAGGTGATGCAGAAGATCGTCCTGTCGTTGGAGACTGGGATGGTGACGGCAAAGATGACATTGGCATCTTCGGACCTATCTGGGAGAAGGATCGGGAAGCCATCGAACAAGATCCGGGGCTTCCAAATCCAGAAAACTCTCCGTTGACGCGTCCCAAAAATGTACCACCGGCCGATAGCGATGCCACCAATGGTGCGCGGACGATGAAACTGACCAGCTACGGCGAACAACGTTCCGATGTTGTGGACCACGTCTTCGGTATTGAAGACGGCGAGATCACACCCGTGACGGGCGACTGGAACGGAAATGGAATTCGCTCCATCGGTAAATTCCAAGACGGACATTGGGACATTGATGTCAACGGCGATGGTCGATTTGGCGGTGCCGATGGTGCGTTTAACTTCGGACGCGCTGGCGACATTCCACTGGTTGGTGACTTCAATGGCGATGGCGTCGAGGAAATCGCTGTCTACCGTAGTGGAACGTGGCTAATTGATACCAACGGAAATCGTGAATTGGACGCAACAGACAAGACGTTCGAAATGGGAGGCGCAGAAGACCTACCGGTCGTCGGCGACTTCAATGGTGACGGTATCGACGAACCAGCGATCTATTCGCCTCGATCCACTTCGGATCTTCAACTGTAAATCGCAAGAAAGGTTGCCAGCGTGTCGGTTTCATTGTCTATTTCATACGGGGCGGCAATTTCAACTAAGATTGACAGTAGACCTCTTCTTCCCGTGTAATTTCTCTCCTCCTACGAAACTAAAGTCAGAACAAAATCCTTCTCAAGAACGACTTGTTTGTATACTTTTGTAGGGACTAGTAGCAGCCAATGCGTTTGAGTATCTAGATGAACAATGAAACCGACAATCAAAAAGTACTTGGCAACTGCCCAGCTTGCCATAAGTTGATGCAGATCCCCGTCGTGACTGACGTTGGATCGGTTGCCAAGTGCCCGCATTGTCAAACCAAAATTCCTGTACGCGACCTCTTAGCTTCCGTGGTTCCAGAAGCCGAAATCGTAGACGAAGAAGAGGTCGAAGTCTCTGACTATATGGTGGACCGCCAGCGTGTTTACGATGATAAGCCAAAATCTCGTGAGAAATTTGAGGTTCCCAAACAACTCTATGATGGGGCAAGACGCCGCAATAGAAAGCGAAAGTCACGAGGCAAATCCTCACGTGGAAAATCTTCACGAAACTCGTCATCAAAAACCTCTTCCTCCAACGAGTCGTCTTCACGCGAGTCGTCTTCACGCGAGTCGTCTTCCCATAACGAAAATCTATCTAACGGGCGTTACGAAAATGGCCAGACGGACAACTCGGTTGGCCTGAATGGTTCAAGCAACCACAGCCCTGAACAGC
>CALKXO010000100.1 GCA_938003615.1 uncultured Pirellulaceae bacterium
GGGAGGCCGATTCTTTCGGCGTGGCCGATTTTTTGACTGAATGTGGGTTCAGTAGCAGCGTGTAAAGTTCGTTAGCGACGCGCAAAGTTTATTGGATTTAGTCGTGGGAAGTCACGTGCTGGATCGAACCGCCCCAGATAGTACGCCATATTTCTCGTAGATACTTAATAAAGCACCCGGTCCGCCTTCGCCGTTTCTGCTTCATCTTCTCAGGGCGGCGCCGTTTGGCTAGGATTGACGCTCGCGACCCTATTCATTTTGCACCGATCGACCTGTCCCTCACGACTTTATGAGCGTCAATTCTACTGGCGATGCTTCGACATCTTCCTCCTCCGCCAAAGCGGCCCGCATGGCGCCTAGTGCGGGCTCCGAAAAGTTCGGTACCTTTGGTGGAGTGTTCACCCCGTGCACGCTGACGATCCTTGGCGTGATCATGTTTTTGCGTTTTGGCAATGTTGTCGGGAACGCGGGCTTGGTGTGGGCGATTGTCATTCTGGCCGTGTCGAAAGTAATCACTGTACTGACGACGTTGTCACTGTCGGCAGCGGCGACCAACACGCGCGTCGAAGGAGGCGGAGCCTATTTTCTAATTAGTCGGTCGTTGGGCGTGGAGTTTGGTGGTGCGATTGGCATCGTGTTTTTTTTGGCGCAGGCGATTTCGGTTTCTATGTACGTGATCGGTTTCACCGAAGCGTTTTCTGCGTCTTTGCCAGCGACTCTCAGCGTTAACTTTAAATTGATTGCGATCATCGTCAATTCAATTGTATTTATTTGCGTTTACATCGGTGCTGGTTGGACGATCCGGCTGCAGTACTTCATTCTGGCAATTCTTGCCGCGTCGCTTGTTTCCTTTTTCATGGGGGCCAGTGGCTCGTTCAGCGCGCAGGCGCTGCAAACGAACCTTTGGAGTTCCTACAGCCCAGATCAAAATCTCTTTACGATGTTCGCTCTGTTCTTTCCGGCGGTCACCGGCATCATGGCAGGTGCAAACATGTCGGGCGATCTAAAGAAACCCAGTAAGTCCATCCCGACAGGGACGCTTTGGTCCATCATCGCAACAGCAGCCGTCTATTTGGCGATGGCGATTTTCTTGGCCGGTTCCGCAACCCGTGCTCAGCTACAGGACGATCAAATGATTGTGCGGGGCGTGGCTCGATTCGGCTGGCTGATAACGGCCGGTGTTTTCGCCGCTACGCTGTCCAGTGCGCTGGGCAGTATGATGGGGGCACCGCGAATTCTCCAAGCGCTGGCCAAAGATACGATCTTCCCAAAGCTGGGGTTGTTTGCTGCCGGTAGCGGCCCGAGCAGCGAACCGCGGCGAGCCATTATTTTGACGTTCGCCATTTCTACAGTTTGTATTTTGGCCGCCGACCTAAACTCGATCGCGCCGTTGATCACGATGGCATTTATGATCACCTACGGGACGATCAATCTGGCGACTTTCTATGAAACGATTACCAAAAACCCCAGCTACCGCCCGACGTTTCGATACAGTTACTGGGGCACGTCACTAGCGGGAGCGCTCGGTTGCGGAATCGTGATGATTCTGATCGACTGGAAATGGGCGATCTGGTCGATGTTAATCATGGCTGGGATTTATTACTTTATCTATCGGAAGCAGGTGGTTTCGCGCTGGGGCGATTTGAGTAATGGACTGATGTTCGAGCGAACGCGAAAGAATTTGCTGCGACTCGAGCAGTCGCTCTATCATCCAAAAAACTGGCGTCCGATTATTTTGGCGATGAGCGGTGGCTCAATCAATCGGCGTTATCTGGCGGTGTTTGGTCACTGGTTAACCAGCGGGCACGGTATCTTGAATATTGGGCAGGTCATTATCGGTAGCGCCGAAGACCAACTGGACCGCATCGAAAACCAAGAGGAATTACTAAGCAAATTTATCCGTAAGGAAGACTTGGAGGCGTTTCCAAATGTCGTTGCGGCGCCGACGCTAACAGAGGGGATTGAGTATCTGATTCAGTGCAGTGGACTTGGAGCGTTGCGGCCCAATTCGCTTTTGATCGGCTGGCCCGGCGAGGAGAATAAGGCCGAGCCTTTAGTCGCGTCTTTGCGCGTGATTGAGGGATTGAAACGGAATGTGATCATCGCCAAATTTAACGGCATCGACGAAGACCCTTGGCTGGCGCCAAGTGGAACGATCGACGTCTGGTGGCGTGGTCGGCAGAACGGCGAACTGATGTTATTACTGGCGCATTTGTTGAAACAGAATCGCAAGTGGCAGAATCGCACGATTCGCTTGATGCGGATTGTTGGCGACGAAGCGGCGCGAGAGGAAGTCGTTCGGCATCTGGAAGAACTGGCGATTTCGTCTCGGATTGAGGTGCAGACGGAAGTTTTTGTTTCCGATCGGCCAACGGAAGTCATCCAGCAGCAGTCCAAGGGGTCGGCGATTGCCTTTCTTGGATTTGCGCTCCCCAAAGAAGGCGACGAAGCCAGCTTTTTCCAGTCGATGGAGGATCTGTCACGAGAGATTCCTCGCACATTGCTGATCAGCAGCATCGGAAATATGAAATTGGAATCTTAAGATCAGGGATCGATAACTTTGTCGGCCTTTAAAAGTGTCGCAACACGGTTTCCAGACAAAAAAGGGCGAACGCAAGTTTTGGCCTCCACCCTGCTCTAGCCCGAATCGTTCGAAAATTCGCGTAATTTCTCTACCGTCGGTTCGAGACGGCAGGTCGGGAAGGTTCTTGTTTGTTGGTTCCGGAGGATTTTTCATTTGCGTTTGTCGCTTTTGGCCAGTTCTTATCTAATATATGGTGCTTCTCCGGTATCGATTTGACGATAGTTGATCGAAAGCCAACCGGGGAACTAGCGCACGCTCACCTTTTGCAGGGCGGCCCGAACTATTACCGAGGAAAACATGTCGACCGAAACTTTACCCGCTAATGACGCTTCGAAAACAACCAACGATGTCTACTTCCGCTGTTTCAAAGGCTGTGAAGGTCGTCACTCCGTTTTTGACGTGATCTACACGTGCCCGTCGTGCGGAAGTCTGCTGGAGGTTTACCACGAGCGTAAGCCGCTTCAGCAAAAAACGGCCTCGCAGTGGAAGGAGCTTCTTGACTCACGCGCCAGCACCACGCAGTGGCCCTACGGTAGCGGTGTCTGGGGGATGAAGGAGTGGGTCATTCCGACGATGGCCAATGAAAACGTCGTTAGCATGAACGAAGGCAACACCAACCTGTTTTGGGCCGAGCGTCTTGGTCAGCAGTTGGGCGTTCCTGATCTCTGGATTAAGTTGTGCGGCAACAGCCACACTGGCAGCTTCAAAGATCTGGGAATGACGGTTCTGGTCAGCGTCGTTAAACAGATGATGCAGATGGAAAATAATCCCGTCCAAGCTGTCGCCTGTGCCTCCACCGGCGACACTAGCGCAGCTTTAGCAGCCTATGCCGCATACGCTGGCATTCCAGCAGTGATTTTCTTGCCTGCCGGAAAAGTCAGCACCGCTCAATTGATCCAACCGGTGTCCAATGGAGCCCACGTGCTGGCGTTGGATACGGATTTCGATGGCTGTATGAATATCGTCAAGGAAGTCACGAAGGACAGTAGTATCTACTTGGCCAATTCTATGAACAGCCTTCGTATCGAAGGACAAAAAACGGTCGGTATCGAAATTGTTCGCCAATTTGAGTGGACGGTTCCTGATTGGATCATTATTCCCGTCGGAAACCTCGGTAACATCAGCGCCCTGCATAAGGGTTTCCAACTGCTGATGGATCTCGGTGTGATTGACAAAATGCCGCGACTGGTTGCCGCCCAAGCGGAGAAGGCTGATCCGTTTTATCAGTCGTACAAAAACGGATTCAAGGAAAAGATTTCGGTCACCGCAGGTGAGACGCTTGCCAATGCGATTCGCATTGGTGATCCGGTCAGTTACCACAAAGCGGTCAAAGCGGTCCGGGAAACCGACGGCATCGTGGAACAGGCAACAGAATCAGAGTTGGCCGAGGCCTCCGCTGAGGCGGATCTGACTGGCATGTACTGCTGCCCGCACACGGGAGTTGCGATGGCGGTCCTGAAGAAGTTGATCAAGAACGGAACGATCAAGAAATCGGATCGTACCGTCGTGATCAGTACGGCTCACGGGCTGAAGTTCACCGATTTCAAGGTGAATTATCACGAGTCAAAACTGGCGATGGACTGTACGATGGCTAATCCACCTACCTATCTTCCGGCCGACGCTAACGCAGTGAAAGACGAGATTGCTCGCCGTTTGCAGGGGTAAGTGGAGCCCGATTTGCATGCAGAACCGTGCGCCTGCATTCCGGAGACCCACCCTTTGCCTCCATTGGCGATTGTCAGGTCATCCGGTCTGGCTGAAGGTCTCACCGCGATCGATGAAACCGATACAAACCTCTTTAAGCGGCGCTTCTT
Source organism: uncultured Pirellulaceae bacterium (assembly GCA_938003615.1). GTDB lineage: Bacteria > Planctomycetota > Planctomycetia > Pirellulales > Pirellulaceae > Mariniblastus. The sequence goes on from CALKXO010000100.1 coordinate 4,399, forward strand.
TAAACAGCGGTGCTTTCGAAGGCTCCGCTGTCAGGCTTGGGGAAGCGATCGGACATGAACAGTCGTTCAATGATCGTTGCATGCCGCAGGCGACTGTCGTCTCGAGAAACGATATGCTGCTTGCCACTACGTGTTTGAAGCTCGATCTGATCTTCGTTGATGACGGCCGATACGGTCCAGTATTTTTCAACTTCGTAGCAGTACGTTTCACCCGCTGGCGCTGGACGAACGTTAATGGCTCGTTGGCCCGGTGAAGTGCTCGACTTTGGCTTGCGATAGACGACCGGTTGGCCGACTTTGAAATTTGTGTTCTTGAAAAGTTTCATACAGTACTCCAATAATGTCTCAGGCAGTGTCTTGGGAAAGTGACACTCTGGCCTCAACTTTGGTTCGTCGATCGAAGTTCTAACAGTAAACTCAAAGCATCGACGACTCATTTAATCGTAGTTTGCTACGATCGATAATCAAATATATCCGCTTCACATTTCCATATCCAGCCCAGTGTAGGTATCGATTGTAGCTCTTTTGCGGAGTCAGAACGACCAGAACGACTAGAACGACCAGAACCAAGACGGATGCAACAAAGGTTACATCTAAGCCGCGACAGACAAAATGGCGTGTTAAACCACTCCAGCATGCAGAAACAGCCCGCCGACGCATAACTGGCGTGGCAGGCTGATTGTGTTGTCGCTTCCAATGAGTTCAGTTTGTGGAGTGATAGCCCCCCCGTATGGAACCTACACTCGGGGAACTTACACTCAGGGAACTTACACTCAGGCAGGCTTCGGCCGGATCATGCGAGCCGTTACGTAAGCCTAACCGAGGAGACGGCGGCCGAAAAGGTTGGCCGGCAACATCTCCATCGTTGATCTAACGCTTGGCTGCAGCTTCCGCTCGAGCTTCTTTTTGAGCCGCAGCTTCGCGAGCCAGTTTGAATTCTGGACCTTTAGCGAAGTACTGAAGGTCATCATCAAAGAAGTAGGCGCTTGGCAGATTCTGTCCGGCAACGCTGACTTGACAACCTGTGAAGGCAGTTGCTGACAAACAGGCGACGGCCACCATGGCAAGATTGATGTAATTTATTTTCATTGGACAATACATGGCTTGGAAGGCTCCGTGAGGTGACCTACAAGAACGGGATACATTCAGCATCCGCCACTGCGAATTACCGATAGCCCCAGTATCGTCGGCCTAGCCGTTGAACTTTGACACTTTCGTGAAAAAATCGCTACAGCTTATCTGGGTTAACAATCTGCCATCTCAACTGCACTTTGCTAGCGTCGCTATTGCAGCTTGAACGTTTGCGGAGAGTCCCTAAGTTCTTCAGTCGCCAACTGTCGGGTGATATACAGCCTAAATTGCCAATGCGCCGATGCTCAATCCAGCACTGCAAATGCACGACTAAGGCACCGTATTTGTTGGCCTGAAGTCGGTGTTCGCACTGCTTCCAACTGCTATCATGAAGAAACTAACTTTCCTTTCCGTTTTTTGGTCAGCTTCGATGAAACGCCAATCCGGCCTACCCCTGCTGATACTATTCGTCATGGCGATGACTGCGCTGATTTCCGTCGCGCCGATCTCGGTCGCCACCGCGCAAACATCCAAGCGCATGCCCAAACTTGACTATTACTCAGGGTTCCGCGAGTACTACCGAGGCGACTATAAGAACGCGCAACGTCGATTTAGATCGGCGTATACTTCTGCATTTCGTGTCGGCAACAATCGCTTCGTGGATTCCGTGTGTGTGCTGACGATGTTGGGTGAGTGCCACTATCAGGTTGGCGACTATGCGACGGCGATGGAGTTTTACAATCAGTCGGCTGAACTGTATTTGAAATGGGCTGGCCAGCGCTGGCAACGCAGCATTGAGCCACCTCGTACAATCGCTGCCAGCACCAATGCCGTGCAGAAAGCCAGAGTTACTTGGGGTACGCCGAAGCGGCAGGGAAGGATCGCGAACATCCCGGATACGCTTTCGGTTCTGAGAGGTGATACGGCTGCCGGTCGGGTTTGGCAACTGGGAGGCCAATACGATCCAGCCGAAATTCGTCCGGTGGACGTCACCGAGATCATGAGATGCATCGCGCTGACGATTCGCAGACGCGGCACAATCTTGGGGCCAAGCACGAAGTACGATCCGCTTTCGATTCAAATTGCCGCCAAATTGAAGCGCACCGGGATGGGCAACGGAAGTTACCTCGGAACACTCAATGGCATTGTTTACGGCTGTGTGATCTCCTCATTCGGCGAAAAAGACAAAGCGGTCGATTTGCTGTCTCGTTCATTGCAAATGGCAGGCGGCTTCGACCATCCTCTGACTGCGATTGGACTGATCGAGTTGGCGGAGATTGAGTTACTAAAAGAGAATTCGGCAAAGGCGGTTGCGCTGGCGACCGAGGCAAGCTTCACCGCAGCCTATTTTGCGCAGTACGACCGGATCGAGGAGGCGCTTTCGATTGGGACGCAGGCACATCTGCTCACGCAGCGCTCTCTTTTTCCGCCATTGCGTAATGCAGTGATTTGGGCCGGTCGTGAAAATGCCGACAAAATGCAAGCCGCCCTTTCTGTTCGCATGGCTGAGTGTCTATCGGAAAGTGGAGACGCGCTGGCTTCGGAGAATGTGCTCAAAGAAGTGAACCGTATGCTGTCGCGTCGCAACGCGCTCGGTCAGACGATCATTGCCTCGCGCGCGAAGTACCTTTCCGCACTCAATCTGTTTTTGTCCGGAAACAATCAGCAAGGCCTCAAACAGCTACAGGAGGCGATTGGGCATTTGGGGACGCGTTCCAAACTTCAATACCGTTTGCGAACTGCGGACGCCATCAATCGCCAAGGCGGATTGACCGAAAAACAGGCCGACGCGCTGTACACGTTGACGCTGCAAGATCCGGTTGACCTCCAGTGGAAGCTGGAACCGATGGAGGCGATTGCATTTTTGGTGACGCCGCATGTCGATGCAATGCAACGTTGGTTCACGGTCGTCGTAAATCGAAAGCGCAATGTCCAAGCATTGAAAATTGCTGACGCCATTCGGCGACACAGATTTTATTCAACGTTGCCGATGGGCGGACGATTGTTGTCGCTGCGCTGGGTGATGCACGGCGATGTGACATTGCTAAGCCAGAACGCGCTGCAGCAGCGGCAGAAGTTTCTCACCCGTTATGCGGGCTACCGAAAACTGGTCAACGATGCGGCCACCGTACGGGCGAATTTGGATGATGTGGAGGTCTTCCCAGGCAGGGACTCTCCTGACTTTTCGACGCGCAAGAAACTCGTTTCCGAACTGGTGAAAATCTCGGGTGCCCAAGAAGCGATGTTGGCTAGTTTCGCTCTGCGTCGTGAGCCGGCTGATCTTGCGTTTCCTCCGCGCGTCAATCCGGAACGCATTGAAGCTTCGATGGAACCGGGGCAACTCGCACTAGTCACGCTGCAGACCGGAGAGGGATACCACATCTTTATGATCGACCGGCAACGCACGCGTTACTTTGGGCTGGTCAGTGAAATCGCAGTTAAACGGGGCATGGCGGCGATTTTCAAATCCATGGGCACTTCGGGCAACTACGCTTCCACCGACGCGCTTACGTCAAGCCAATGGAAGGAAGCGGTCGCCGAGTTCCAAACGCACTTGCTGGAAGACATTGATGTTACGCAGATTGCGGAAACCAAAGAACTAATCATCGTTCCAGACGGATTGTTCTGGTACCTGCCGTGGGAGTCGTTCTTCACCAATTTAGAATCCAAAGAAACGACGTTCGGGGACACGATGAGCATCCGTTATTGCCCAACGCTTTCTCTGGCGTTCGCCAAACCTCGTGCTGTCAATCGTTCGGGTCAGACAGGATTGGTTGCCGGCGAAATGTATTCCAAAACAGACAATGCGCTGACGACGTCTTTTGTAGATCAGTTCGTCAAGGACGTGCCTGATGCAGTTGCTGTTCCCGAGAAGGTGATTTTTCCATCCAATCATTCCGTGTTTCAGCTGGATCAATTGGTGACCTTTCAAGCGCAGAAGGTACGCGGCAAGCCGTATGACATCAAGCCGTTGGCTGTCGATACCGCCCGTTTGGGGACGACGTTGTTTGAGTGGATGCAGTTGCCGGAGTGGGCTCCTGAGACCATGGTGCTGCCAGGGCTGAATTCGATTGGCGGCGGTTCGTCAAAGGCAGACGGAAGCGATCTGTTTTTGACGACGACTGCGTTGCTGGCCTCTGGTAGCCGGGCGGCGCTAGTTGCGCGTTGGAACTCTGGTGGACAAATGCAGATGGAATTGTCCGGAAGGTTTGCTCGCCACTCACGCAATATGTCACTTAACGCCGCGTTGAAAACGTCGATCGGGGAAGTAAAATTACTGGAGGTTGACTATGGCAAGGAGCCTCGCATTGACGTCGAAAAAGAAGCCGGACCAATTACAGGGGCTTCGCCGTTCTTTTGGACCAATCAGATTTTGGTTGCACTACCCGAGCCGCCGATTGCCGCGCGCGTTGCCAGTAACGATCCGCCCGAAGCTGTTAAACCTGCCATGCCTGAGAATCTGGAAAGTGTAGAAGTTGCGCTGCCCGAGGATTCGCTGCCAGTTGAATCACCTGCCAAGGAAATAAAACCTGCGCCCGAGATGGTGCCAGCTGCGAAAGTTGAATTGGCCGACGAGGAAGATGAAGAAGATGAAGATGAAGAGGACGAAGATAACGACGATGAAGGGGCAGTCTGGTCGATTGGTGGCAAAAAGAAGTAGCCACGGTTTGGTCAGCGCAGAAGATTGCTCCGAAGCGGCTTTGGTGAGGCAGCAGGCTATTGAACAGCGTCCAACCGTCGCGGTGATTGGAAATACGGCCATTTTTCTAACCCCGCTTTTTCTCCAGCCACAATTCCAACAGTTGCTTGCCGCCGGTTTTCAATTGATCGACTAGCGTAGAGGCCCATTTGTCATCGACGGATCGTTCGAAAGCCTCCAGTAACGCCACCGATTGTCCCGATTCAAGGTTCCTCATGATGGCGGGCAGCACGTTTTCTTGCAGGCCCCAGCGCCGTGACTCCTCCGGGCCACTGCAGACGGCAACGACGTCGACTACCAAATCGGAAAACTGTCCCAGCTCCTCTTTTGTCCATGCGATCGCGTCGGCAATGTTTTTCGCTTTTGGAGTTTGAGGGCGATCTAACTGGTAGGGCGGTGACCACTGCATCGCGGGCGGAATCAAATCAACGTGCGTCAGCACGACAACGACCGGCGGCGGCTTGAGGTTCGGATGATCGGCGTACCAAGTTTTGACTTGTGAAAGCGTGGCTGCATCGGCAGCTTTGGAGGGACTGTGGCCGTCAGTGACCAACAGAATAATATCAGAGCTTTCCAATGCGGTGCGAATTTCTGTTTGCTGGTTGGCGTTTGCGCCGTCGACGCCGTATCCGGGGCTGTCCAGTAAATCGACCGTAACTGTTCCCTGCAAATTCTCGCCGGCAGAAACCGACAACGCGTAGCGTTGAACGTAACTCGTCTCCGGCAGCCTATCGACGACGGCTTGTTGTCCACCGGTCAGGTAATTGATCAGGCTGGATTTGCCCGCGCTCACCTGGCCCACGATTCCAATCGTCACCGGACGTGAGGCAAGGTTCTGTCGTGGCACAGGCGCTACTCCGCTTGTCGTCGACTGCCCTGCCCCGGACTGTTCCTCAAACGCGTTCCTATAGACGTCCGCGCCGCCTCGCAAACGACCGCTGTTCATCTCAATCAGGTAAAAGCCCACTTGGCGGATGAATCGTAGGTAGAGCCCTGCCAGCACTTCGGATTGCAGATTGGTGCCCACCTTGTCTACCGTCACACGCGAAAAACCGTAGCGTGCAATATTCAGCGGATTGAGCAGAAACGAACCAGCCCACACGCTGTTGCGGATTCGGTTGACCCATTTTGGCGTGTCACCAAACGAACGCCACTGTTTGACGGTCAGCAACCGACTGCCGGGAATCGAGTGAAGCACCAGCTGTTCAAGATCGTCGGCCACTAAACGCACTGCCGCTGCGATCTCCGGAATCGTCAACGACGAAAACGGATCGGCTGCTTCGGGATGATAGTACTCGGCCAGCTTTTTCGAGAGCGCCTCAAACTGACGTAGGTAGAAATGCATGTCCGTCAGGTCTTTGGGCGTGATATTGTCTACCTGTTTTTGGAACTGCAGTACTATTTTGGCGGCACCGGCGTCTCGATCGGTGAAATGGGCAGCGCTCGGTGGCAGCTCATCGACTGCTCGGCTTACCGGCCAAAGTTTCGCAAGGAAGTAAGTTAGTCCCCAGCACACCGGTAGAATCCACCACAGCCAGACTAGCAGTCCCGTCTTCCAAAGTGCAAATGCCCCGCACACGAAGTACAGCAACACAGGCACTGAAAACAGCACGCCCATCACGATCAGTCGCGCATTGATAAAGCCTAATCTTTTTCTTTGGAGCGTTTCCAGAACGACTCTCCCTGTTTCAATTGTTCCGCATAGACGTTGCGCAGTTCTTCGTCGGACGGTAAATGTCCTTGGCTGATTTTTGTGAAATACCAGTTCCACGCCCACCCCAGCGCGTAAGTGTACGCGAAAGTTGCGGCCGAGTTGACGGCCATTCCCACCCACGGAATCATTTTAAGTGCTCCTCTGAGGCCCAATTGCACTGCGATTTGCCCGCCGATCGTCGCTGAGACGCGCGCCAATGTGGGAGCGTCCAGTGGTTGGCGGTTGAGCCCGGCCAATTTGTAGGCGAGTCGGCTTTGTATCGCGAGAACCACAGGAATATCAACCCACGGCAGCGGAATCGCGGCTGCCGAAGCCGCCAGAAAACTGTGAGCCAAAATCACAGGCGCACAAGTTTTTTGATGAGCATCCAATAGCGATTGATGAAGGTGGTCTATTTGCCGAAGCGATTGGCGATAGGCTGACGGCAGCAAATTCAAGATCTGTTCCTTCAGGCGATCGGCGCCAAAGTTCTCTTCCTCAAATCCACTTTGCTCACCCGTCAAATCAATCGGCACCCAAGCATCGACAAGCCCGTCGAACACGGTCAGTTTTCCTTCAATCAACGTCAGCACGTCGTCCGGGAATCCTGAAAGAATGTTTTCCCTAACCGCAGCAGAGAGTTTTGTACTTGAAAATTGGCTTGCCTTTAACGCAGCAAACGGATCGGGAGTGGGATGTTGCTCGCCGGGGTAGGCATCGTGCAAACACGATAACGCCAGCACCACTTTGCGGAACGGGTTAGTCTGACGGAACTGACGTAGTGGCTCGACGACACAGTCGGTGGCCTGATCGGTTAAACGGACGGGGACGATCATCAAATGCGCCAGCGAATCGAACGCTTCCAAATCCACTTGCGCTTCGTAGCCCGCTTCGCCGATGCCGCGTGTGTCCAGAAAACGGGCGATGGGCGTTTGGTCATCGGGAAAGTCGAATTGCATCGAGGTTTTGGTCTGCGGGCGAAAACCGTTTCCGATTTCTGCTTCCGTTGCCCCTGTCAGCATGCGGATGATCGATGATTTTCCGCTGCCCGTTTTTCCGAACAACCACAGTAGCGGAATGGGAGCCGCTTTAACCGCTTCACGACGCTGCTGATCAAAATCGTCAGTGCTGGAGTGATCGGTGTTGGCGGGCATAACGCAAGCGGATAGAAGAAAAGGCAGAAACTGTTGGTTCAGACGTCAATGAAACAACCATTGTAACTGCCCAGCGTGGCTCCGATAAGCGGCGCAACATCCGATAAGCGGCGCAACAGATCTACCCGCGTCGCATCGTCAGTAGTCCGCATACGATCAGACCACCGCCCAACCATTGGAAGTTTGTCGGGATTTCGTTAAGCATCGACCAGCCGAAGAACATCGCGACCAAGGGAATCAGATTGCCGTAGATTGACGCATGTGACGCGCCGAGGGTTTTGACGCCGTAGCTCCACATCGCCAGCGCGATCCCGGTCGAGAAAATTCCTGAATACAGAATGGCCGATGTTACTTTAGGCTGCCACGCGATTGATAGGTCGGCCTCTGGCTGAAGAAAGACCGCGATTAAGATATGAAATGGCAGCGCCAATCCCATGCCCCAAAAGGTTAGCTCGACGGGCGAGATATATTTTAGGACCGGGCGCGAAATCACGGCCGATGCGGACCATGACAGGGCGCAGAACAGCATGATGGCGTTGCCGACTAACGTCGCGGATGCTGCGATATCGCTACTAGGTTTGTCCAGTGCAACGATCACCGTGCCGATAAAGGTCGTCATCAAACCTATCCAAGAAACACGCGAGAGATGTTCTTTGAGAAAGATCATGGCAATGAAAGCCGTCCACATGGGGGTGGAAGCCATGATCAGTGCCGCGCTACTGGCCGACGTATTAAAAATCCCCATCAAAAAGGCCACCTGATAGATCAGCCCAAACAGAAATGCATATAGAACGATCGTGCTGACATACCGCATTCGAGAAATGCCCAAATCGTGTGCGTCTTCCGCGTTCCGGGCGCTTCGTTTGCGTTTGATCGCGATCCAGATTGCCAATGCGAGGACTGAAAAAACGAATCGAAAGGCGTTGAACCAGAAGGGATTCAGTAACGAAATGGCAAATTTCATCGCCACCACGTTCAATCCCCAGATCACCGCGGCAGCCAACAGATTGAAATCCGCGACGAGGTTCGGTTGCTGTTTTTCTGTCATCGGTAACAATCTTGTTTAGCAGCCCGGCGAATCAGCGCCGCGCGCGGATCTCTGACGCAAAAAACTTGGCACTTCCGGTTCTTCAATGAAACAGTATTTAGACCTTCTCCAGCACGTCCTGAACACGGGGGCAGAAAAAGGCGACCGCACTGGTACTGGCACGCGCAGTGTCTTCGGATACCAAATGCGGTTCGACATGAGCGACGGGTTTCCGTTGATGACCACAAAAAAGCTGCACATAAAAAGCATCATTCATGAACTGCTGTGGTTCTTAAAAGGTGACACCAACATTGGATACCTGAAAGAAAACAAGGTGCGTATCTGGGACGAGTGGGCTGACGAAAACGGTGACCTTGGCCCCGTGTATGGTTCTCAATGGCGATCGTGGCAGTGCACCGATGGTACGACAGTTGACCAAATCAGCCAGCTGATCGACCAGATCAAGACCAACCCCGATTCGCGTCGGTTAATTGTCAGTGCTTGGAATGTAGCCGAGATTCCAAAGATGAAGCTGCCGCCGTGTCACTGCTTTTTTCAGTTCTATGTGGCGGGGGGAAAACTGTCTTGCCAGCTGTATCAGCGCAGCGCAGACATCTTTTTGGGAGTGCCGTTCAATATTGCCTCGTATGCGTTTCTGCTGGCGATGGTAGCTCAGGTGACCGGCCTCGAACCGGGCGAGTTTGTGCATACACTGGGCGATGCTCACCTGTACAACAATCATCTTGATCAGACGCGCGAGCAACTAAGTCGTAGTCCGGGGCCGCTGCCGACGCTAAAGTTGAATCCTGAAGTAGAGAGTATTTTTGATTTCAAGTTTGAGGACTTCGAAATCGAAAATTATCAAGCCGCGCCGAACATCAAAGCGCCAATCGCGGTTTGATCGCGGTTTGATCGCGGTTTGACTAATGCGATCGCTATATACCTTCAAACTAATCATCGCAAGAAACATCCATGAATCATTTGGCTATGATCGTCGCGGCGTCCGAAAATAATGTCATTGGCGTCGATGGCGATTTGCCTTGGCATCTATCAGCGGATCTGAAACGCTTCAAAAAGCTGACGATGGGGCATCATATGATTATGGGCCGCAAAACGTTTGACTCGATTGGCCGACTATTGCCCGGTCGCACGACGGTGATCGTAACACGGCAAGCAGACTATCATTTCGAGGGCGCTAAAATTGCCCATTCGGTAGAGCAAGCGGTTGAACTTGCGAAAGAAGACCCCTGCCCTTTCGTCGTAGGAGGCGCACAAATTTATTCCGCCGCAATGCCATTGGTTGACCGGTTGTTCTTGA
>CALKXO010000101.1 GCA_938003615.1 uncultured Pirellulaceae bacterium
GTACTCGGGAATGGGGATGCACCCTATTTATGAATTCCGGCAATGCATGACGGGCATCTGCCTTGGGCTTGTATTTGTTGCCGTTACTCTGGTATCAACAGGCAATAGTCTTACGATCTTGTTCACCTTCCCTTTCCTGTATTTTCTTGTTCCCGTTGCGCGCTCGGCTTCTCGAAGTATGCTTTCAAAGACTAGTTGGTGGGGAGTGCGTTGCATAGTTTTTGATTGTCACCGTCGTGTCAATCGCCTGTTCGGAAGCCACCTAAAAAATGCGACGGGCGGTTTGCGTCCGGTCGGCTTTGTGCAAGACGTTTTGCCAAGCACACTTGATGAGGGACTGCACAAGTATTACCTCGGTCCGGTTGGACCCGCTGGTAGCTCCTCACGGTTTCTCAATCAACAAAACACCTTCGTCGCGATGGTTCATCGTTGTGGAAGAACAAACAATCAAATTGCTGATTTTGTAAGCAAGCACTTGGCAGAATTCTCACGGGTCATCATCGTGCCTGATGATGAACGGCTTCCTTCGCTGTGGGCGATGGGGCAAAACGGCGGCATCTTGATTGAAGACAAATTGCTTCAACCAGGTGCACAAATTACAAAACGACTTGCCGACATCGTTATCTCGGCAACCGCGCTAACCGTTGGGATGCCTTTTCTTCTGTTTATCGCCGCTTGGATGAAGATCACTTCGCCGGGGCCGCTGTTCTTTGGACACGAGCGTATTGGTCGCGGCGGCTGTCGCTTCAAAGCATGGAAGTTTCGATCGATGTGTGTCAACGCCGACGAAGTCTTAGAAAAGATGCTGGCCGAGAATCCAGAAATGCGGGTAGAATGGAAGGCGACTCAAAAGCTTCAAAACGACCCGCGCGTTTCATCGTCAGGACGTTTCCTTCGCAAGACTAGCCTCGACGAACTTCCGCAACTGTGGAACGTTCTCATCGGAGACATGTCATTGGTCGGTCCACGTCCAATCGTCGCCAACGAAGTAGAAAAATACGATGACAAGTTTGAGACGTATCTACGTGTCACTCCCGGCATTACTGGCTACTGGCAAGTGTCAGGCCGAAACTTAACCAGCTACGACAAACGAGTTGAGCTAGATGATTATTATGTTCGCAACTGGTCGCTGTGGTTTGATTTCTACATTCTTGGCCGGACTGTAAAGACGGTCCTGTTTAGAGAGGGCGCTTTTTAAAGCGTGCTGATCTGAAATGTCAAGTAAATCAATTCTAGCGCGATTTTCGTCCAGCGCGATTTGCGTTCTCGGTGCGCGAATCCTCGCGTTCATTGCAGTGTTTGGTTTCAACGCAGTGTTGGCCAGAAGCCTTGAACCAACCGATTTCGGCTTGTTCGCACTGCTGTTTTCTTTCGCAACGCTTACTTCGTTGTTGGCAAGTTGCGGAATGAATCGCGCACTGGTCAAAGTTCTTGCTGGCGATTCGTCTCATGATTCGAATACGGTTCGCAAGATCGTTAATCTTGGCGTGATAACGTCGGTCGCTGCCGGTTTAGTCGTGGGAGCTATCGCGCTGTTGATCTGCTCTCAGTTCATGCCTGCATACGACGGTACCGCTCGGTGGATCATTGCCGGACTGTTCGGTGGCATCGTGCTAGTACGTAATATTCACTTCGTATTGGCGGAAACAACGCGCGGTTTTCACGAAACGAACTGGTCTAACCTGTTCGGTGGTCCTGCCGGCGGGCCTGTCCCGCACTTGATGTTTCTGATCGCATTGATCGTCGCTTGGTTTGCCGTCGAAACAACCACGCTGGCGGTAGTCTTATCGCTCTACCTCGGTTGTTTCGCGATTACATTGCCGCCATTGGCAAGAAAGCTTTACTCGCTGAGGCTAGATTTGGATCCCGCTAGTGAGCTGAATCCACCGAAGCTGAATCAAGCTTCTACGTCTCCGAAGATAAAATTCTCGCCTCAGTCGATTTGGCTATTGGCGATTCCCCTAATGCTAACTCAAACCTTTGGTCTGACGCTGTCGCAAGCTGACATCTGGTTGGCTGGAGCGCTAGTTGTACCGACCTCTATCGCAATCTACTGTGCCGCGCAACGTATGTTGGGCTTCCTGACCATTCCTTTGCAGATTTCGGGAACGGCTATCATTTCGTTTGTGCCCGAGTTGATTGCAAAAAACAGAATCAAACAGCTTCAGGAAATCGTTGGCTTGGCGACGTTCGTATCCGGCGTTCCGGGGCTGCTAATTGGAACGGCATTGTTTCTGTTTCCGGAGGCGATTCTTACGTTCGTGTTTGGCGAGTTCTACGCTCAAGCCGCTTTTGTCTTGAAGATTCTTGTAGCGGGGCAGTTGATCTGTGTTCTGACCGGGCCGTGCGAAATCGTATTGACCATGGCGGGACACCAAAACAAAACACTTGCAGTCAATGCCGTTTCTGCAGTAGCAATTTTTACACTTGGCCCGTTGGGAATCTACCTTAGTGGGATTGGCGGGCTGGCCGTGGCAATGTGCTCGGTCATGGTGTTTCAAAATCTAACAAACTGGTGGCTGGCGAAGAAGTTGGTTGGCGTTTCAACTCACTTTGACCTCGCCTATGCACCACAACTTATCTCTCAAGCACGAATTTTAATTCGCAAAGGCTCCCTCGATGTCACTTAAACAACCTAATACTTTTATCATTGGTGCACCAAAATGCGGCACTAGTGCAATGGCGGTCTACCTTAACCAACATCCCAACGTATTTCTTTGCAATCCGAAAGAGCCGTTCTATTGGAGCGCAGACTATCCGAAGTTGCAAAAGCTTCACAACATCACCAATGAGCAGCGTTACTTGCAACTGTTTGAAAGAGCGGGAAACGAACATTCGGTCATTTGCGAGGGATCGACCAACTATCTAGCCTCTCAGGTCGCGGTAGAACGCATCATGGACTTCAATGCCGATTCGAAGTTTCTTGTCATGTTGCGTA
>CALKXO010000102.1 GCA_938003615.1 uncultured Pirellulaceae bacterium
ACACACAACGTTCCCCGTTCAGGTTCCGGAATGTAAACCGTCTCCACATCGATTGGCTGACCGGCGCTGCCATCCGACGGTACGAAACGAAAAAGCCACTTGCGCGTCCCATCGACCGAGACTTGCTCTTCGACAATTTCAGGTCGCCCCAGAGTAAAATTTGCTTTCAAGTCCGATCGCAACGACTTGCTGATGTTTAGCATCTCATCAAAATTGGCGACACCACGTTCGTAGATCCAGTGGTACAGCTGATTGACGCGCATGCGACTCTGCGATTCACTTACTCCGATCGAAGCCAGCGACGCCGCGAGTTGCTCTCGGTCCTGCCCGACAAGTGAAATGAGATTGGTTTGCGACATGCTATTGATCCGAAATATCGACCTGATGGTCCGAAGGTTTTACACCTTTTTTGTACCCGTGAAAGCCGAAATCCGTTGGATTGAAGGGGGGAAACAAAATCAACGTGCGCTTTGGCCGGAATTTGTGTCTCCAACTGCAGCGCCCAAAGACTTGCATTGACAACGAGGCGACGTAAATCTTCGTCCAAATAATCGGTCGCTGCGCCCATAGTGGTACAAAAGACTCGGCGTTGCGCGCCGGAGGGGGATTCTTGGATCATCGTCCACGCGACAGGCACCATCGGGCCGTTCTTCTCACCCGCGACAGGTTTGGCATCAGCGTTCATGCCAGAAAGCACCGATCCACGCATCAACACATTGGCTGATGCGGGCAAATGGGTAATCGGGTAGACATCCGCCGGGCCCCAAATCGTAGCAACCCCTGTCAGTACAGGATGGCCAGCGTTTTCATCTTCATGCACCGCCAGCGTGCTTTCCACTGCGTGATGACCATGATGAGCAATCCATGTGTCACCAAGGCAGTTTTGTCCAAACCGTCCCAGGCATGGCTCCTTCTGCCGATTGCCGTACTTTTTATATGGGCTGGTGCTGTCTTTGTCGTAGGCGAACGCGTGAGTTGATGTGCGATACGCAATGATCGGCTTGTACGAACCCACGTAGTCCACGAAATGCTTCATTTGGCCATCGGGAAACTGGCGATATCGTAGGCCGAGAATGACGAGATCGGCATTTTGTCAGGATTGATCTTTCCGGACTCGGGATCGATGGCAAACAGCACCGTGCATTTGAAACCGAACCGCTTCGCCAGCAGCTGCCCGAGCATCGGCATGGTCTCTTCACTACGATATTCATCATCGCCGGAGAGCAATACGATATGCCGGCCGACACCTGGCCCTCCGGTTCCCTCGTACTGGCACCACTGTTGTTCGATAACTGCGTCGAAAGCTGGATCTTCAGTCGCCGCATCTTGCGCCATAGTGGGAGCGCTAATGGACAGCGTCAGCATCCCAACTAGGACTAGCCATGCCGAGGAGATCGCATATTTCAAACTAAGAGGAATCAACTGATTTACTTGGAGATTTATGGGGATGTATGTGGAAAGACAGATTCACCAATGGAGGTTGTCCTATCATGTTAATCGCACCGGCGGTGAAATTGAAAAGAATCAGCGCCCTCGTTTAAACAAACGCCCACTGGGGGTAAACTGATGTTCGAGAATTGAAGACCATTTTAATGTGGAGAAGCCCTCGATGGCAGAGAGTAACCTAGAGCTTGAAAATTTCATCCGTGACGTTCCCGATTTCCCGAAGCCGGGAATCACGTTCAAAGATATCACACCGCTGCTGGCTAATCCTCGAGCACTCGGCAAGGCAATCGATGCCATGGCCGAGAGTGTGTCGGACTTGAAAATCGACGTGATTGCGGCCGCCGAAGCACGAGGATTCCTCTTCGCCGTTCCGTTGGCGTTAAAGATGGATATCGGCATGGTCCCGATCCGCAAGCCCGGCAAACTCCCCTACAAGAAACACACTTACAGCTACGATTTAGAGTATGGATCTGACACGCTGGAGATGCATGTCGACGGTGTCAGCCCCGGCCAGAATGTTCTGGTGGTCGATGACCTGCTGGCGACCGGCGGAACGGTCGAGGCGTGTTGCAAGATGATCGAGGCTTGTGACGCAAATGTCGCCGCGTGTCTGTTTCTGATCGAACTTGGATTTTTGGATGGGAAGCAAAAGCTGTTGAAATACCCTACCATCAGCGTTCTGAACTACGACTGATCCCACAATCAAACCGACAGACAGTCAGTGACCGTCTCTCATCCCCTAATTGACATTCATTCAGATTGCCCCAGCGCAACTAAGCGTTCTACCCAATTCTTGAAATGGTGACATTGAAGCATCATCGTTTCAATTGTGGTCTGTTTCGCTGCGATGCTGCCGTGTAGTGGTTTTCGGTATCGGACGCTGTAGTCTTTGAATACATCTACTACTCTTTTCGATGGCGCCGTATTCGGGTCGTCGTTTATGTGTTCAGGCGACTCAAATTTGTCTCGAATGTCTTGGAATTTTTTTTCTGCCTTTTGGTCGCCCATTGCGATGGACAGTGATTTTGGATACGAGAATAACAGGGCTTCAAACTCATGCATCTGCACATATGGAATTAGCCTTCCTTGTCGAAGATCGTTCACCGCGTCGTTTATATCTTCAAGTATTGCCTTCTCTACGATCAGCGGTTTGGTCTCTTGGTTTTTGCTGTTCGCGCTGTCACGACCTGGCCATTTGCTTCCCATTCCGTAAAAGTCAAACATGCAAGTTATAAAAGTGTCATCTCGCTGTTTCAAAAAGTGGATCATGTCCGCCTTCGCTTCCGAATACTTGTTCCCTCCCTGTTTGCCAACAATGATTGCAACGGCATGAATGCCTTGATGAGACAGCCAAGGACTCAAAACGTCCCGGAAGAATGTTTGCTCTGTTGGACCCTCTACGACGGCGAAAACCTCACTCATTGGTAGGTCCCCCGCCAATTACATTCTTTTGCCAGATTTCGCCGAGTGTGTAATCACCGATCCAAGTTGCAAGGTCCCCTTCTTTCAACCTCT
>CALKXO010000103.1 GCA_938003615.1 uncultured Pirellulaceae bacterium
GTAGCTTCGATCGTTTTAACTGTTTCACGCAGTCGTTGCGTTACTTTTTCCACCGCGCGCTCCATTCGAGCATAAAGTTCGTCGCCAGTGTATTTGAATTCTAGCATGCTCTTTCCTTTGCCCCATTGTACTTCGTTTTCATCGCGCAGACCAAGGTGGGAATTATCACGACAAGCAGTGCCTAATTTCGGCTGTCATGGTTAAAATTCACGTGCCGAAGCGATTCTGTCAGATTGCACCTCCGTCTATCAAATCAGCAATCAATCAGCCTCCCAATCGATCAAATTCCTCTTGCGTTGCCGTCCGAGCCCTCCTTTGCCCACCTCAAACACAAATCATCTGACACGACTGCTTCCGTGCTTGCCGATTGTCGGTTTGTGGCTGTTGTTCTTTTGGTCCATGATGGCGGGACAGGAAATTGCAGGCTATCGCGATTCGGGATATCTCTACTACCCGATGTTTCAGTGGATCGACCAGCAAATTGAGGCAGGCCATTTTCCGTTATGGATGCCGTTTGACGATTCTGGCTTTCCACTACTGGCCGACGGAACGTCCAGCATGCTCTACCCGGGTAAATTGGTTTTCCACTTGAGATTTCTCAGCTTTCCCTCGCGCTACGGCATCTATCTGGCGATGCACGTGCTGCTGGCGGCAGCAGGAACTTATTGGCTGGCGCGCACGTTGAAAGCCAAACGGTGCGGCGCCTGCGTAGCGGCGATCAGTTTTGCCTTTGGCGGTAGCCTGCTGTTTCAAGTGTGTAATGTCATCTATCTGGTCAGTGGGGCGTGGCTTCCGATCGCACTAACCTGCGTTTGGAAAATGCTTGATGGCGACCAACACAACCCAACCACATGGGCCATCGCCGCTGGAGGATCCTGCGCGATGATGATTCTCGGCGGCGACCCACAAATGGTCTTTCACGTTGGCCTAATCGCGCTCTTCTCGATCATTGGCACGAAACTGACAAACGCTGGGTGCACGTTAAGAACGAACTGTGGCTCACTGATCGTCATGGTGCTCGTTACGTCAGGGCTGGCCGCAGTTCAACTGATTCCAACTTTTCAGTGGGCCCAACATTCAGATCGGATGCACACAGCCGAACCCTTGAACGTCTGGCAAGCACTCGGCTCCGAACAACCGCTGACTAGCTTGAATCATCTTGCCGACACGCCAAGCGGGCCTCCGTTAACGGATGTCTATCAGTTCAGCCAAGAGCCGTGGACCGTCCTAGAATTTCTATGGTCCGGGGTATTTGGAAAAGACGCCCCGGTTAACACGCGCTGGACGGCTGCGTTTCCGGGTGCGGAGCGCATCTGGATGCCGTCGATTTATTTTGGCATGATCCCATTTGTCTTGGCCATCTCTGGAATGCGATTTTGGAATTCCCGATCTGGCAGACGTCGCAAGGGCAGGGCGGGGCAGGTTTGGCTTTCATGGATCGCCGTCTGGTTTCTATTAGCGTCGCTGGGTTGGTACGGCCCAGTCTGGCTGGCGAGAGAGCTCTCCGTTCACATCGGCGACGACCTTCATCAAGGAAGTTTTGGCCCGTATTGGTTGATGGTAACGCTCTTGCCGAAGTACGTTCTGTTTCGCTATCCGGCGAAACTAGTTGTCATTGCGGCGCTCGTAATGTGTGTGCTCGCAGGAATTCAAACACGCTCGGCAACCATTCTCAAATGCATCCGAATCTGGCTAGGCCTGGCTATAATCAGTCTCATCGCCACGTTGGTCGCACTGCTACCGGCCACGCTTGAGCAGCTCGGGCGCTGCCACTCGACCGGACTCTACGGACCGTTCCAAGCATCGCAATGCCAGTGGGAGATCGTGTTCTCATTAAGCAAAACCGGTCTTTTTTCTGGAGCCGTTTGCCTGATCTATTTTCTAGTAATCAGAACATCCGATCGCACCCAATCACGGCGTTTGCTCACCTACTTCCGGATTGTCACCCTCGCCGTTGTTGTGCTAGTGGCGTTTGACCTAGGCATTAGCAACCGCTGGATGCTGCACCCAGTCTCGACGTCCGTCATCACTAGCCCAAGTTTGATCGCAATAAAAATCGAGCAAGACCGCGCGGCAGCCAACTTGGCTCCGACAGAGTTTCTGAGTTTTGATCGCACTGACGAACGTGTCGATTTAGATCCGAATTGGTTTGAAACTTCCTCACCTAATCGCATTGCCGAAATTGCTCAATGGCGTCGTGAATCACTCTTTCCCAAAACTCACCTTGATATCCCCAACGTCCAAATCATTGGGAGCTTCTGTTCGATCATGCCCGCTGCGATGGAACGGGCACCGGACTTTGGCAGCCCCGACGACCTATTTGAAATTGCGCGCGGCGCTGACGGTTTCATCGTCGCAACCGATGCAGCGCCATTGCTTAACTGGAACGAGAAACCGAGACCGATCGCTTGGATAGAAAGCAACACAACGAATCTTACCGACGAGTCAAGCTTCGCGTGCAATTGTTTTTGGAGTGCTGGAAAATTTATGATCAGCTTGCCGGAAACGAACACCAAACAACCGCCCGACTCCGATCTACGATTAGTCATTCGGACGCTTGCTGTTCCAGGTTGGTCAGCCAATCTGCTCGACGCTGAGGGGCACACAGAAACCATACTCAACGTTACGAAAGTTGATGACTTCCACATTGGGCTCTCGATTCCGTCGAATCAACATCAAATTGAACTCGTCTATCGTCCATCCGAATTTCAGATTGGGTTGGCCCTGTCTGCGGTCACCATCCTGGCCTGCCTTGTGTACTTGATCCCGATTTTCTGGCACCGTGGCCGAGGAAGACTCGTGAATTCTGCGGGAATCTGAGTTAAACTGGCTCACCACTGAACTCTATCAACTTTTGAATCTGGAATCCTCACCCATGTCTAAACCGTCCGTCGACCAAGAAATCGAAACTCTCTCAACACGTGGCATCGCTTTCGTGATGATAGTCCTCACTGTTTTGTTTTGTAGCTGCTGGCTTCTCACAGACGCACCACATTTTCAGGTTGCTGCTTTTCTCGGTGGCGTGGTGTCGATCATGACTTGGTTGAGCTACTGTCAGCAGAAAACGGCAGGAGAAATTGAGCAATTGAGAGTGAAGAAATAGCCCGCTTAGGAATGCAGCAACCCAATTTTCTGGGGTCTTCCCCGGAGTCCCGACTCGGGCGACATTGACACCCGTGAGGACTGCCATAAGATTACGACCGTGTGAAAAGCGAGGCTAGGACGTTTTGCGCTGGCCATCAGCTTTATCGTTGCCGTACCCTTCTTGCAGAAGCCACTTCAGGAAAATTCCGTGAGCAAAATTGCCTTCCTCTTTCCCGGTCAGGGAGCCCAAAAAGTGGGCATGGCCAAAGAGATTTGTCAGGAACTCCCCGCCGCCAAAGCGCTCTTCGACCGAGCAGCCGACATTCTCGGCTACGATCTGGCCGACATCTGCTTCAACGGTCCTGCGGACAAGCTGAACTCTACCGTTGTCGGCCAACCGGCACTCTACGTCTCGAGTATGGCTGCCGTCGAAAAGATCAAAGCAGAGCGCCCAGACCTGATCGGCCAATGCCAAGCAACCGCAGGCCTGAGTCTTGGCGAGTACACGGCGATGGCATTTGCCGGTGCTTGTGATTTTGAGGACGGTCTGCGTCTGGTTCAGCGCCGCGGTGAAGCGATGCAAGAGGCGGCCGACGCAACTCCCAGCGGCATGGTCAGCGTCTTGGGACTGGATGCCGAGAAAGTTGCGCAAGTTTGCGACGAAGCGCGGATCGATGGCGAGGTTTTGCAATTGGCCAATTTCCTGTGCCCGGGGAACATCGTGGTTTCGGGAAATCAAGCTTCTTGCGAGCGCGTCGACGCCGTCGCGATGGCCGCCGGAGCGATGAAGACTGTTCCGCTGTCGGTCGCCGGAGCGTTTCACACACCGCTGATGGGATCGGCAGTTAGCAAACTTGAAACAGCGCTGGCGGGAATCGATTTTCGGCCAACCAAAATCCCCGTTTACTCCAACGTCGATGCTAAACCGCATGACAGCCCTGAAGACTTCAAGGACCTGTTGCCTCGACAAGTCTGCCAAAGCGTCCAATGGAATGGCACCATGGACTTGATGCTGGAAGAAGGGTTTGACCAGTTCTACGAAATTGGCGTCGGACGTGTGCTGACGTCATTACTTAAACGAATCAAACGTAAAATCCCCTGCGAACCAGTATTGGGTTAGTCGAGCGTCAAAACTGAACTGACGGTTTGTGGTACCGGCTTTAGCCGGAATTCCGCCTTGAGGCGATACGACGAACAGTGCAACTCAACGCTGACCAACCACGTGCCTAGCCGGCGCGCAAACACCAAACACCAAACAACCAATACCGATACCAAAAACGAAAACAAAATAGCCATGAGTCTTGAATCTTTGAAAGTCGATCTATCCGGTCAAAACGCAATCGTCACGGGCGCCTCCCAAGGTCTTGGACGACACATTGCTATCGCGTTGGCCGCTAGTGGTGCCAAGGTCGCATGCGTCGCGCGAAACGAAACCAAACTTGCCGAGACTTTGGAACTGATCAAAGCCGCCGGCGGTGATGGTGAAGTGATGGCGGGCGATGTAAGTCAAACAGAAACGGTCGACGCAATTGTCGAAAAAGTGAACAGCCAGTGGGGCAGTGTTGACATCGTCGTTAACAACGCGGGCATCACGCGCGACACGCTGATGCCAGTGATGACTGACGAACAATGGGACGACGTGATCAACATCAACTTGCGTGGCACGTTTCTATTTGCACGGGCGGCCGCTAGATTGATGATGCGACAGCGGAAACGTCAGAGCCGCATTATCAACATCTCCAGCGTCAGCGGTATCAAAGGTAACGCCGGCCAAACCAATTACTCGGCATCAAAAGCGGGCGTGATCGGCATGACGCGCTCTCTGGCGCGCGAGTTGGCCAAGCGTTTGGTCACCGTCAACGCGATTGCACCGGGCTTCATCGAAAGCGAAATGACGGCCAAGTTAGGCGAGGGAATTCTGGGCGAGGTCAAAAAACAAATCCCTGCCAACCGGATTGGTCATCCCGATGATGTATCTGCCTGCGTGTTGTTCCTTGCCAGCCCCGCCGCCAGCTACGTTACTGGCCAGGTGCTAACGGTCGATGGCGGCATGACGGCGTAAGCGAATGAAAGTGTAAGGTGTGCCTACTTGGCCGACGTCTGTCGCGCCGCCCCACCAGCTGGGTGAGGAAATAACGTAGAAAAAGGTGAGGCAAGCGCGCAACGTCGCGGCACCCCATCAACGCTGTAGGTGGGTCTGAGTTCCGCTTAGACGGAATTCGGGCGCCCCGCGCTACTTGCAACCTGCTAATGATCGGTGCATTTGTCAGTGAACTCTTCCTCTCAAACCAGCCCACCGCCTGATCGGGGCTTTTCTTTTGGGCTGCCGATGATGTTCTATTTGGTGACACTCTATGTCGTTGGAATGCAATTCGGCCTTGTGTCAATTCTCGTGACGACGGTTTTGCTCGTTCCTCTTTGGCCGATCAACCCGATGCATGGATGCGCGCGTGCGCTGCTCCTGCTTGTGATTCTGTTCATGATTCTTTCCGCATCCGTCAACGGCCCTGTTTACGAAGCAGCGATGCGGACGCAGTGCTCCAACCATCAGAGGTGCATCGCACTCGGTGTTCTGAACTTCGAAGCTTCCCACATGCACTTCCCACAAGCCTTTCAAACCGATGAAGACGGTCGCCCGATGCGGTATTTGATGGTGATCAAAAGAAGACTTTCACAGACATCCCCGACGGCAGCAGCAATACACTGATGCTGACGGAGGACGGCGCGAACCCGATCCCGTGGACAAAGCCAGAAGACCTGACTGTAGAACAGACGGTTGCGATTCTTTCAGACACGTCTCGGGACAGGAAAACCTGTTGTGCCCATTACTCAGAAAATTCCACCAGAAAAACGTTACTGGGAACCAACGTTGCGTTGTTCGATGGATCGACGCTTTCCTTTTACCCAGGAATCAGCCCCACCGTAGCACGTGGTCTTTGCCAAGCGGACGACGGGGGAGATCCAGACTGGCGTTACAAACGGGGAGAACAGATCGTCATCAACAAGCCATGGGGATGGATTTCCATCTGGCTGTACATCGGACTGCTGGCCTTGTTTCCGATTATTTTCAGGCAACGCAAACCGGAGACCGCGACGACGTAAAGTTCGCAAATGTAGGGGTTGGGGTAGGGTGTTAAAAATCCGGTATCTTTGGAGTTTGGGCTTGCGCATGTATTGTTCCATGTTTTTAGGTGCACCCATCAGATTGGTGCTTGCCGAGCATCCAGTAGGGTGGGTCGCCCGAGTTTCGCGACAGCGGAAATCAGA
>CALKXO010000104.1 GCA_938003615.1 uncultured Pirellulaceae bacterium
CAAGAATGATCTTTCTCGCGGTTGCCAGCGTCAGCTTGTCGCTAGAAAGGATTTCAGTGATGCTCGGCTCGTCAGACATCCCAAAGTGATAAGATATCAGTGGAATTCAGACAACACCGATTTCACAGCTTGGACGCCTACCTGAAACTTGATACGAAACGACCAGTTGGCGACGACGAGGCCACTGCGAAACTTGCCAGAGAGTACCGAGGCCCTTGGGTACATCCCACCGCAGACAACGTTTAAATCGATAGCTGTTAGAGCCTATTTTCAGGCCTAGTCAGCAGGCCCTTCTGCAATCGACGGTAAGACGACTTAAAGGATTTAGCTCTAGCCAGGGCAAATCAGTTCTTCAAACGGGGCAATTCATATAACAGCGTTACGGCGCGAACCGTCCGGTGAATTATGTATCGGAAAGCTTGCGCCTTTCCGCTTCCAGTTTGCCTAACTTAAACAATTGATTCGCCGTGCAGCTCTAGCGGTTCGACTTTGACGGTTCAGTAGGCTGCGATATTTTACCACAGCGGTTCCAAGGTAAACGGAGTTCCGGTTTGCAACGAGCCCAAGTTGCGTGTGTGCGCCGCTTATACCAAAGATTGGAAACCGGCAAAAATTCAGCACGTAGTGTCTCTCAGATAAGGTCTTTTTCACCACATGCTATCGCGTCATCGCTCCGCGACGCACATACCGAAAATTCTCGGTTCGTTGTTTTGATTTTCTTTTGTGCGCGTTCGTTTTTTAAAAGCTTGCCTTGCCTTCCGGCAGCGCACTGCGAAAAATAGCTTGGTCGATCGGAGTCGATGCGAACCACTTTCAACTCGATTGCTTTCTCGCTTGGTCTTCTAGATCCGTTTGTTTCCAAACTCTATCGGACCAACGGCACTTGATGACGGTGAAGCATCAACTGCCTTACCGCAGCCTCACTCTATCCCATTTCTTCGATTGATCATCGCCTCCCTTCCGCCGGCAAATAAGCCGTTTTGATTATCACGCCCGGACGGACCGGGAACCAACATTCAGGGAGACAAAAAATGAGACAAAACTTTTCCAGCTATCGGTGCGCGCCAATTTACAGAATTGGGCATCACTTAATCACGGCAAGCACCTACTGCTTAGTCGTTGTGACTGCTGCCATCGTGCTTCAATTGGGAATGCCCAATGATGTGTCAGCGCAAGTTCAGGAGCGACCAAGACTTTTGCTGCGTGATGTCGCCAAAGTCACTCTCGATTCTTCAGGGCAATCGCAAATCGCTTTCAATCCGGCAATTTGTCGGAAACTGGGCCCTGATCTTTGCGAGTATTTCCGCGCTCATGAGTATGGACACGTAAATCTTCGTCACCTCGAACGCGGAGTACCAACGCGTCAAGCTGAACACGAAGCTGATGTCTGGGCCGCCAGAAACGCCTCTCCCCGTGCCGTAGCTGCTGCCAAGCGTTACTTCGAACAGGGAAACGGTGGCTCACGCTATCACGGCACCAGCCAACAGCGCGCTCAACGGATCAGCGAGGCTCAAACCGGCCCTCAAATCATTTCGATTGAGAAGCGTACAGCGGTTGTAAGGAACCCAACTTCTCGCAGCGCTGCAAATGCGCCATCCGACAGAAAACGAGTTCCAACAGGATATTCTGCTGGCTATAGAACAGCGGTCATCAGTAAACCTAGTCTGTCTCGTCGGGAAAATGTCAGGCAAGTCATCTACGTTGAAGGATCCAATCGAGGCGGCTCCCGATCGTACGTTCCCAGAGGCGGTTTCAACAATCCCAGTCGCTAAAGGTCGCTAAAGACTGATTCAAGCTTAAAGATCGAATCCGGAAATCATTTCCAGAAAATCATCTTTTTGCCAAATATCGCTCTCACCCACGCGAAAACTCCCCATCTGTCAGCCGTCGTTGGCGTTTGAATCGAAGAACCTTTGATTCCAGCGCCAGCGACTCAACTAACTCCGGGGAAGATAATGAAAATTTTCAAAAAGCTTGTCGTCGGTGCCATGGGAACCGTATTGGTAGGCGGACTACTCTACGGCAACAACCTGCTGCCCTATTCACAAACAGCCTATCAAAGAATGGTAGATTCTGCCCATCAAGCCGTTCCAATCTCATTCCAGATCGACGCTGCCAAAAAACAGCTGGAGCAAATCGGGCCGGAAATCAATTCGATGTACCACCAAATCGCCAAGGAGAAAGTACAGATTAAGCGTCTGGAGCAACAACTGGCTCAGCAAACGACTGAATTGGAAAACAGCGAGCGTGAAATGCTCTCCTTGAGGCAACACGTCAAATCTGGCAAACAGCTTTTTGTTGCATCCAACGCCAAAGCGTACACCACCGATCGCGTCAAAGAAGACCTGCGTCACCGTTTTAAACTACATTTAGCAGCCGAACAACGCGCCGAGACGGCCGCCAAAACACTGGAGGTCCGCCGTACGTCTCTGGAAACAGCGTTCGAAGGTCTCGAAAAAGCACAGGCTCAACAGCGCGAATTGGCCGTTGAGATCGAGACGCTAACCGCGCGAAACCGGATGAATAATCTAGTCAAGACAACTCACCACTATGATTTCGATGACAGCCAATTGGCTCGAACTCGCACTATGGTCGAAGACATCGGTGCTCGTATCGATACCGAAGAGGAATTGTTGAACATCGCACCGGTGGCCTTTGGACAAATCCCTGTCACCGAAAGCAAAGTTGGTGACAGCGAGAATATTCTTGGAGAAATTGACGCTTGGTTGGACGCCAAACAAACTGACGACCAAAAAACAGAAACCACTGCCGAAAAGAAATTGAATTTGAATCCCGATCTCGTTTTGGCAAACTAGAGGAAACGAGTTAGCAAATTTGGTATCTGTTCACGTTCGCTCCAAGGAGCGAGCGTTTTTTAATGGGCCTACACCAATCGTAGTCCTGCTGGCAACGAATCACCAAACACTTGGCTTTGTTGCTCCGAACCAAACACTCCGCCGTCACGCACCAACGTTACTAATTGATCGTCGGCCTTTTCGGCAATCAGCCACGCCAACACGTTAGCGCGCAAACCATCCGAAATATCGCTGTACCGACTTCCCGTGCGATGACACATTTGAACGACTTGGAATACGTCGCCCGATGTCTTCTGCAACTCATTGACCCATGCTGCGACGTCGTCTGGCGGGACAACCGTATTGATCGGCCCATACATAGGTTTGCGCTGCCCAAGACGACCCAGCGCCCATAACATGGCGCTACGACTCTTCGCCAACCGCTTCTTGTCTTTCAGCTGCACAATCAAGTCACCAAGCTCGATCTTTTGCTTCACCGACAGCAGTTCGAGCGCTCCCAACAGCCTCCACACCTCCATAGATTCTTCTGGCTTCAGTGGAACAGCACTACCTTTGACCACTTTGCCTGCCATCTGTTTCGATAGGGAACGAATTGCCGCCAACAGTGGCTGCGCTAGCGCGGACTGTTGCCCCGCCGAAAGCCCACCAGAGAGCCTTCGCCACAGAATCAATGACTCGTTTTGAATGTTGGCCGCCGCGTGAACCAGATTTCCTCGTACGTGGCGCCATGTTTCGGTTACTCGCCAATCGTCGAGTGCCATTCCGTATCCCGGTCGCAACGAGTATCCCAACAAATTCAGCCACCGCGCCTCATGTGCTGCGCTCTTTCGCCGGCCCTCACGGCAATCCATCAACGTCTCCCAGATCCGACGCAACAACGACATAGGCCATTGATGTCGATCCATCTCTAGCAACTGCGATAATCCCTTAACCAACTCACGCGGCTTGAGTGGGTCAGCGTGATCTTTAGTAAACACGCGTTCAATCAATTCCCGGCACTGCCCCCAGAGAGTTTCATCGACAACGCCTTCACCTTCGCCACTGGATTGATGCGCCTGTACATCCGTTTGCGTGGTGGATCGAACGTCAAACTGCAGCTTCCAACTACGCCCTCCATCGGCACCATCGGTCTCCTCTGCTTGATGGCAAGACAGATCAATCGTACCGATCTCCGTCAGCCCCACCTTCAAGCTAACTTCCACATCACGTTTCTCATTCTTACTTTTTACTTTCAACACTGTCCGTATTGGCGGTAGCGCGGTCAGTTGCTGTCGGTCGATCGTCACCACCTGCCCCGGTATGTCGGCCAGTCGAACCGAAGAAACAAATATTGAAAATTCAACCGGTTGAGAAATCGTCAGCAGGAACGTCTGATCTTCCAACTCAAACGTTTGCCCCGCTTCGGCACTACCCGGCATGATACAAACGGCTTGCTGGTTGCCGATTCCGATGTAGTAGCTTCTGGCTAGCGACGCAGCGATACGGACGCCTTCGTCGCGCCTGACCATACCATAGTAAGCCGCCCCTCGCGCGACAGCCAAATCCAGCCGGTCGTTGTCTAGTACGAGCGGTTGCCACTGTTGATCTCTGAAGTCGCGAAACCACTCGGCAATCTGTTCAACCAATCGGCCCTGTAACGGCGCAGAAGCGAAGAATCCACCATTGAATAGAACGACATCCGGTGCCGCCAAGGCGTGTCGCGCTTTCTGATCATCGGCCGCGTTCAATTTCGAGTCTGGTTCATCAATCCCGGCGGTTGCGTGGGACATCAAAAAATCGGCAAGGTAACGTGTGATTGCTGGATCGCTGGCGAACGGCAAGCCAAATTCTTGAAACCCACTAGCGTGGTACGTTGGCCGGTCGCCAATTGCCACCGTCGGAAGGAACCCACCAAAAATCAAGTCGCGGATTTCCTCGCGCGAGACCTCTGCCTGTTGGCTACCTCCGATCAACTTCGAACCGCGCCCCGGTAGGCTGACCGTTACTGATTCGGGCGCGTCGTTGGACAGCATCTGTTCCTTGACCTTACGGCTACTACCAACCAGCACATCCCATTGATGCGATTCCAGTTGCCCGCCATCGGTCAACTTGGCTTCAATATGTTTGGCAATCGTTAGATCCAGATTGTCGCCACCGAGAATCAAGTGTTGGCCAACGGCAACTCGGTGAAACTGAACGCGCTCGGCCGTCGAACCTTTTTGCCCATCGTCGGCGGCATCCGTCGCACCCTGATCCGCGGCTCGTCTAACGCGGATCAGTGTTAGATCAGTCGTCCCGCCTCCAATATCACACACCAGAATCTTTTGACCGACGCTTACTTTGGATTGCCACCCCGACGTGGCGCTGTCGGCATCTCCACTTTGGTCGTGTTTGTAAACCCATGCGTAAAACGCAGCTTGCGGCTCCTCGATCAAAACCACTCGTTTCAACCCTGCCATCGCTGCGGCTTCGACCGTCAGTTCGCGCGCGACTTCATCAAACGACGCGGGCAACGTCAAAACGATGTCCTGATCCGCCAATCGGGCATTCGGGAACTGCTGGTCCCACGCGTGAGCAATATGGCTCAGATAGCTACTGCTTACATCCACCGGTGACAGGCGCTTTACATCCGCTGCCGCCTGCCACGGCAACAGCGCGCTGGTGCGGTCCACCGCCGCGTGGCACAGCCATGATTTCGCCGAAGCTATTCCGCGCCCCGGCATGCGCGCCATCTCGTCCCGCGCCCAGACGCCCACACATGCATTGAGCCTCGATTTGGAAGATCCTTCCTGCTCCCACTCCATCGCAACACCGGATGGATCAACCGATTGAGGCGGTTGGTAATGGAAAGACGGAAGCGTGTCGCGTGATTCGGTTTCGCCGAACGCGACCCGTTGAGGAATCGAAAGGACGCGTATCTCCCAAGGAGACTGTTCTGTGTCGATCCAAGTCACGGCCGAATTGGTGGTACCTAAATCAATGCCAACGACGTATCGGCTAGGTAGCTCATCGATCAGGGTATCAACGGTATCTGGTTTTTGTTTCACGGCAGCCGACCTTAACTCTCGTCTCTGACGCTGAATTCCAACTTCCAACGCCGCGCCGTCTCCTCACCCTCAACCGAACTGACGCACCAGAGTTCGAACATTCCCAATTCGGTAATCTTCGAATCAAATTTCACTGGAACAAACGTCTCCTCTGTGCCGTCAACGGTCAGCGTCGCTAACAACGGATCAGTCTCGACCAATTCCTCCTCCGTCCAACGACCAAGCAATTGACCCGGCTGGTCTTCCTTGCGTGTCTTGGAACTGAAGAAACGAAAACTCACTCTCTGACCAACGACTAACCCAATCGGATTGGACTCAACCGATACGTCGGTACCTTCTTCCATTCCAAACGGCACCACACACAGCGCTTTCAATGGTCGTGGTGCTCCGGGGATCGCCAACCCGGCTGTTTCGATTCCGACGTAGTACGAATTTCCCACGCCGCCTCGAATTCGCATCCCGCCGGCATGTTTGTTTAAACCATAAAAACAGGCGCCCCGAGCAACTGCAAAATCCAAATCTTCCCCGCCGGCAAGTGCTGCAACCGTTGCCGTGCTTTCGTCTGATTCCACCGCTGAATTTGTCGCCCAGCCACTAATCACTTCCAGCATTCGTTTGCGAAATCCATCCGCCTTGAACACGCCGCCGTTGAACAGAACATACTTCGGCAAAGTCACTTGGCCATTGGTCGCACAATGCTGTTTGACGAAGGCAGCGATATGACGCGTGATTCCCGGATCCGACTCGTAGGGCAATCCGATTTCCTGAAAACCGGACATCGGCTGCCGTTGCGGGACATCATTGATTCCGCACTCCGGAAAGAAACCATTTAGCAATAGATTCGAGAGCGCCCCTTTGTCGACATCCACCGACACCGTGGAAGCAATCAACTTACTGCCTCGACCCAAAATCGAAATCGGATGAGTTTTCGGTCCACTAGCGGTCAACAACGTCTCTTTCGCCGTTCGGCAACTGTGCCACAGCGACACCGATTGCCACGGATCCAACTGCGTGCCGTTTGCGGCAAACTTTTCTGCTACGAAATGCGCCGCGGCTAAATCCATATTGTCGCCGCCGACCAATAGATGGTCGCCCACCGCACTACGCTTGAGCACCAGTTCGCCGGCCTCTTCTTCGACTTGGATCAAAGTTAGATCCGTGGTGCCACCACCCACATCACAAACCAGCACACTGTCGTCGACCTTTAGTAACTTTCGCCAATCATCGCCTTGTTGGTCCAGCCAAGCATAAAGTGCGGCTTGGGGTTCCTCCAGAAAGACAAAGTTCTCACCCAGTCCCGCACCAATCGCTGCCTCGCGCGTCAGTTCCCGGGCTACAGGATCAAACGATGCGGGTACCGTCAGGACGACATGCTGATCCGCAATCGGGCTATCGGAAAAGTGATCGTGCCACGCGTCGACCAGATGTTGTAAGTACTGCTGAGCCGCTGCCACCGGTGAGATTTTGGCGACGTCATCGGGGGCATTCCAAGGCAAAATCGCAGCGCGTCGATCAACCGTGTGATGACACAGCCAACTTTTCGACGCGCCTACTGTTCGGTCCGGTGCGTCAGCCGAGCGACGACGCGCGAGTTCGCCAACGGCAAACGAGCGCTCTTCGGCCCACGGCAAATCAAAAGCACCCTGCCCTGCTTCCGCCGAATTGGCGATGTAAGAGAACGACGGCAAACTTGTCTTGGATTCGGTGGTTCCCGTCGCCACCATTTGAGGCACGGACAACAACTGAACTTCACCCGCTTTTTCTTCGGTTAACTCTGCGAACGCTAGGACGCTGTTGGTCGTTCCCAGATCAATTCCAATGATGTACTTCACGCTATTTGGTTTCCAGTTCTTACTTAATTTCCAGCTCGATTGGTGCCACGATTTGCGACGATAGAACCGACCCGCTGTATTTGGGCACCTCGCACTTGGTCGCTTTCCAACCATGATGCGCCAGCGTTCCCTTAAACGGAGCA
Organism: uncultured Pirellulaceae bacterium; assembly: GCA_938003615.1. Classification (GTDB taxonomy): domain Bacteria; phylum Planctomycetota; class Planctomycetia; order Pirellulales; family Pirellulaceae; genus Mariniblastus. The sequence goes on from CALKXO010000104.1 coordinate 7,818, forward strand.
TCCCCCGTGACGTTGCCTGTCAAACGATACTCGGCCGGATCGAATTCGGCTGGTGTCTCTAAACTATCGCCGTCTTGAGCAGTAGACAAAGGCTGTAGTGCAAACATGCGCTCGATCACGGCGCCGCAATCGCGAATGACATCCCGAGCCGCACCACCGATCTGGGCGTCGGAATATCCATCGAGCGACTCCTTCACTAGATCCAAAAACCGTGCCTCGCGCTGCAGCGCCGACAGCAAGCTGATCGCTTCGCTGCGACCGGACGTTGGCTCAGGTTTCGACTTTGCTTTGGGCTTCTCACTAGGCTTAGCCGGCGCTGAATCTGGTTTTGATTTTTCCGCTTCTAGGGCAAGCTTGCCGCTGGCGAAATCGTCAAAGGATTCACTCAGCGCGCGGTTGGTCAGCAGTTTAAAAAAGGCCTTTGTGGCCACCATCAGTCCCATTTTTTGGCTCGTTGCGATTCAGGGAAAAATAACTAAACAAAACGATGACCGTAGTTTAGTTTGTTTCCCCATTGGGTACATGTCCCTTGCCGCCGGAGAAGATCGCTGTGACCGCGAAAACGACCTATTTGAGTTTCTTATTTGAGTTTCTCAATCGCAGCAGGCAAACTCGGGTCAACAATACCCCTTTCGCCGCGCCCTTCGTCGTCGATGCGTTGGTCAACATGGTCTCGAATCTGCTCCAAGTCGGCGTCGTGGTACTTGGCCCATTGCTCACGCGCAGGAGTTTTCAAAGGGCGTACTATTCGAAATCCTACGGTTTGCCCCGGGTCACTGGCAAACCACCATGGGCTTTGCGGCGAATTGGGATCATAGCTCCGCCACTGATCGTCGTCAGACGAGCGGCGGGACGCACTGCGACAGTCTTCGGCGTCGCTATCCCATGATCCACCTCGCAGGACGCGCGGAAAGAGCTTCTTGGGCCACGCAATCGCATCGATGGACGGAACCGCATCGGTGGAAGCAATCGGGGAATCTTTGGCCCGACCATACCAGTCGGAGTGATACTGATCCAACGTCCACTCCGACACATTGCCATGCATATCAAACAAGCCCCAATCATTTGGCTTGCGAATACCGACTTTGCTGGTGACATCATCGCTGTTGTCGATGAAGCAACCGTGTTCCTTTAGTTTTGGAACTTCGTCGCCAAATGAAAACGCCGTCGTCGTTCCCGCGCGACAAGCGTACTCCCATTCCGCCTCCGTCGGCAGCCGATAAAACTCTCCTGTCAGTAGACTGAGCTATTTGGTGTATTGCTTCGCCGCATACTGGCTCATCGCAACGGCCGGTAAACGTTCATCGTCACCCGACGCATATACGAAACTCGGATCGTACAACTGCGACGGAGCGGCAATCGCATCAATCTGGTTGTCCGGAGTTACTTGGCGAATTTTAAGATCGTCAAACTGCCCAAAAATCACACATAGTTTCATAAATTGATGATATTCGCCCCAAGTGACCTCGTGTTTCCCCATCCAGAATGCTTCGACTCGCACGCGCACTTGCGGACCTTCGTCAGCGCTGCGTCCCGGTTCCGCTTCGGAACTACCCATTAAAAACTCACCTGCTGGAATGGGCAGCATGTCAAACGCCACCTCTGTTCCTGGTATCGTACGCGCGTAGGCTTCGAATTCCGGTTCGGCGATGTCATCTACTGCTGTGACAACCGCCTCCGTTGCCGGCGCTTGAGCCCACGCTGGGGTTGGCTCAATGGCAAACCAAGTCGGGAGGAATATCAAAGAACAAATGAGGCTGATTCGCATAGTGGACGCTGGAGCAACGGGCGTGTAGCACGAGCTCTAAGACTTAAGATTGAGTTTCTGTAACATTCCAAACCAAGCTAGAGTACCTTGGTCACACCTGGAATCGCCACTGGCCTCTCGGTAACATTACCCCAAGTATATTCCGACGGTCCAAGCCGCTGTTCACTATTAATGCACTCTTCCCACGTCAGCGTCTTGCCGCTGTACGCAGCCATTCGACCCATGATCGCCAGCATCGTGCTATTGCACATGTAGTGCCCGTTGTTGATCGGAACGCCGCTACGAATGCTCTTGAAAAATTCCACATGCTCGTTGCGGTACATGCTAGGCTTGGGGCCACGGTAGCGCCACTTCTCTCCGTCAAGGGTTTTAATGCGGTGCTTCAAAACCTGAGCCTGCCCTTTGGAACCTAAAACCAGCTCGTCGGTGTGTTTGTCTGTGTCCGTCTGTTGGCGACAAGTAAAGTAGACTTTCTGACCCGACGCATATTCGTAAAACACAGTGAAATGGTCGAAAATATTGCCCCATTTGGGATCTGTGCGTTGCTGTCGACCGCCCAGCGCCATGGCTTTGACCGGCGGCACATCGCCCATCAGCCACGCAGTTTTGTCCAACGAATGAACGGCCTGTTCCACAATATGGTCACCGGATAACCAGTCAAAGTACAGCCAGTTACGAATCTGATACTCCATCTGGCTCCAGTCTTTTCTGTTTCCGCGATGCCATAAGGTACCCGTGTTGTAGCTGGATTCGATTGAAACAATCTCACCGATCATTTTCTCGTCCAAAATCTTTCGCATGGTTTCTTGCACGCCTAAGTCGTAACGCCAACACAAACCCGAGACGATTGACAGACCTTTTTCTTTTGCAACTTCGCAAGATTTCTGAACCGACCGCACGCCAGGTGCATCTACGGCAACTGGTTTCTCTACAAAACAGTGCTTGTTCTCCTCAACGACGTACGCGAGATGTTCCGGTCGAAAGTGAGGCGGTGTAGCAAGGATCACGACGTCACTGGCATCGACCACTTTTTGATAACTGTCGAACCCGTCAAAGACTTGATCGTCGGCCACTGTCGCTCGGTCGGCAAGTTCCTCGTTCTTCAAAAAATTCTTCTGTCGAGTAATCGCTCGATCACGGAACGTGTCACCAATTGCAACCAGTTTTACATTCGGATCCGCATACAGCGCATCAAAAACAGCCATCTCGCCTCGGCCTCCACAGCCGACCAATCCAAGCTTCAGCACTTCCTGATGACCGGGGTGAACGACCGGCGTAAGTAAAGCGGGAACCAGTGCTGCGGTGGCGGACGAGGTTTTCAAAAATGTTCGGCGATCAGGTTGTTCTTGAGTCACAACTGGCTCCGGTAAAAAAATTGGTAACCGTTCACGGCTTTAGGAGGGATGGGGTTTTGTTGCCGCTTAATTTTGCTTGTATTGCTTGGTGTAGAAAGGCAAAGAAGCTTCTGTCCTGTTTTCCGCAGGTCGCGATGGCGGTCCACATTCGCTCGTGATATCGC
>CALKXO010000105.1 GCA_938003615.1 uncultured Pirellulaceae bacterium
TTCTCTGCCAGGAATCGCTCGTAAGGTTGCCAGTGGAGACAAGAGTAAAATTGACGCCGTCGCTGAAAGCGTCCTAGCCGTCAAAGCGCTCTACGACCAAGACATGAAAAGCAATTCGTCTGCTGGTGCGGATGAAGATGCCAACATGACTTACAAAAACCTAATCGCGAACCTCAACTCCGTGCTTGCCAAAATGCACAACGAGTTGATCGTGAAAACGAAAGAGAACGTCGCCTATCGGATTGCCACCGATGCCAAACTGGCTCAGGTTAAATCAGACCGCGCGGCGATTCAGACGAACCTGTCAGAAACTCAGAAGCAACTGGAAGACACTAAGAACGCTTCGTTGGACAAGGAACGTGAACTAAAGGATAAGATGGCGTCTCAGCAAGAGACGTTCGAGAAGAGCCAAAGTAATTTTTCTCGTTTCAAGGAAGTTGCTGCTCAACAGAAAAGCACGCTGGTTTCTGAAAAAGCCGAAGTGGTTCGACAGGTTACGAACCTGAAGTTGAAAGTGGACGAATACGAGCGTGAGGTGTTCAATATTCCTGACGGGAAGATCGTCAAAGTTGCTGAAGGGCTTCACACTGTTGTTCTGGACATCGGCCGCGCTGACGGACTACGCGTTAACCGAAGTTTTGCGGTTTATGACCAAACCGTGTCCAATTTCGAGAAGGGACGACACAAAGCTGCGATTGAAATTACTCGGTTGGTCGACGACAAATCGGCTGAGGCGCGAATCACTCAAGAGGATCCACTCAATCCAATCTTGCCAAACGACTACGTGTTGAGTCCGACTTGGGATCCGGGATATTCGACGCCGATGGCATTGGCTGGGGAGTTTGACCTAGACAACGATGGGTTCGACGATAGCAACAAGCTTCAGCAAATGATCAAGCTTAATGGAGGCGACCCGCGTGTTTTCCACGATGAACAGGGAAACATAACGGGCACTATCGATCCTTCGATTCGCTACCTCGTTCTAGGTACTGCCCCGGTAGAAGGCCCGCGAGCCAATCCTGAAGTGGTTGAAGCGATGAAGATCATGGAAGAACAGGCTCGACTGAGCACCGTTCAGGTGATCGATTTGCGAAAGCTACTCAACTGGATGGGTGTCCATGGCCGAGCCAAGGTTGAGAAACTGGGCGGCAACATCGAGGACTTCCGAGTACGCCAGCCGAGCGATGCCGCGACAGAAGACAACTAACTAAAGTTGCACGATAAACAAAATGGGGCGGCCTGAGAATGTGATTCTCAGCCGCCCTTTTTTGTAGTCACTTCGGCGATTGAAGGATGGTAGATGGTAGCTGGTAGGTCTCTCTTTCCAAGAGGGACACGCTTCTCGGCGAGAAGCGGCTACTGATCGAGGCTTACGAATTGGCTTCAACGATCGAGGGATCATAGTCGGCGGGAGGTTCGTAGCCGAGACAAACCATCGAGGTCGCGGCTAGGCTGCTGATGCCTAGTCCTTCGTGGGTGGAAAGTTTCAGTTCTGACTTTCCCGACGCGTCGTAGATGTAGCAAGGAACGGGATTGAGCGTATGGCTGGTCTTCATTTGCGGATTGCCGTTCTTGTCCGTTTTGGCTTCTCCCGATTTCTTCAGCTCGATCATTTCATCCGCATTGCCGTGGTCGGCCGTCACGATCATGATCCCGCCGGCTGCTTTGACGGCCTCCAACAATCGGGCCAGACAGAGATCGACGGTCTCCACCGACATTTCGACGGCCAGTAAATTTCCTGTGTGCCCGACCATGTCCCCCTGTGGGTAATTGGCCCGGATGAAGTCGTGTTTCCGGTTCTCGATGGAATCCAGTATCACGTCGGTGATCTCGCCCCCTTTCATCCACGGGCGTTGCTCGAACGGCAGCAGATCCGATGTGATCTCAACGTACGTTTCTTTGGCTTCGTCAAACTTGCCACTGCGATTGCCGTTGAAAAAATAGGTGACATGGCCGTATTTTTGTGTTTCGCTAATTGCGAGCTGAGTAACGCCTGAATTAGCAAGGTACTCGCCCATCACGCTATCAATTTCCGGTGGTGAGACGAGATACTGTTTGGGGATTTGCATCTCGGCTTCGTACTGCATGATGCCGGCGAATTGAATATCTGGAATGGGGCCGCGATCAAACTCAGTTAAGTCCGCTTCGTCGAATGCGCGAGAGATCTCGATCGCTCGGTCGCCTCGGAAATTGAACAAAATAACACTGTCACCATCGACGATCGGGCCAACGGGTGCGCCGTCACGTGTGACAACAAATTCCTTTAAGTCTTGGTCAATGACGCCTGGTGTTTCCTCTCGCAATGTGGTGACCGCTTCGCTGGCCGACGCAAATTGGCGCCCTTCGCCTTTGACGTGGGTGTTCCAGCCACGTTCGATCATCGGCCAATCAGCGTTGTAGCGGTCCATCGTGATGTACAGGCGTCCGCCACCGGAGGCGATGCAGTAATCAAAATCGCCCGATTCATTGATCTTGGTTAGGTGGGCCTCCAGCGTTTCGATGTAGTCCAGCGCCGATTGCGGCCCAACGTCACGCCCATCAAGCAGCGTATGCACGCGTACTTTCTTGACGCCTTGCTTATGAGCCTGAGAGATCATGCTCATTACAATATCGATGTGCGAGTGAACATTGCCGTCTGAGAGTAGGCCAAGGAAATGCAGTGCATTGTCGCCGCTGAGTTCGCCGGTCAACTTCTTCCACAGAGGGCCCTCGTAAATTGCTCCGGAGGCGACTGCGTTTTTGACGAGGAGGGCACCTTGATCGAAGACGCGTCCTGATCCGATCGCATTGTGGCCAACTTCACTGTTGCCCATGTCGTCGTCCGACGGCATACCAACGGCGCGGCCGTGAGCTTTCAGCGTCGTATAGAGCGCGTTTTTTTTGAGCCAATCCAGCGTCGGAGTGGAGGCTTTCGCGACCATGTCTCCAGCGTCGCCTTTTCCAATGCCAACGCCGTCCATGATTACGAGAACAACAGGGCCATCAGGTTTGCCGTTGGCCAATTCTTTAAGTGCAGTCATCAGGGGAGTTTTCAGTTTGAGATTTTCGGTGTGATGTTTAACGAGGACATTTTAACAGCAAACGCTAAGTCGGGCAGGGGAGCGAGTTGACGTTAATGGCGGCTCATTCTTAGACGACGCGTCGATAAGTTGGCGAATTGTGTTTTTCTACCCAACGCGCTTGGCTAGAAAACGAACGGGCGATACGTTTCGGAGAATCGCGTCCAAATGGTTCATGCTGCTTGTCATGGTTTTCTTGCAAGTGGCGATTTACTGCAAAAATCAAGGACTCTCTCGACGGTCAATCCTGCTAAAATGTGGAAGGAGAACAAATATGAGTATTGATCAGACTGTTTCGCAGATATCCCAACTTCCGGTCGAAGACCAATTGAAGATAGTCCATGCTATCTGGGATCAAATTGGGCATTCGAACTCGCTTCAACTCACACCAGAGCAAAGAAAAGTACTGGACCAACGAATGGAGCGATTGCGCGAGAACCCTGAATCTGCGATGACGGAATCCGAACTCAGGCAGAAGCTGAAGGACCGGCGTGAAAGACTTTAGGTTTGCGCGTGAGGTCCACCAAGATCTGGAATCAACCATGGATTGGCTTGACGAGAAGCGTTTAGGGCTAGGCGACGAATTGGAACATGAGTTTTTTGTCGCCGTCAACAAAGCAAGGAGTCGCCCCGAATCTTTCGCGCCCGGCCAAGACGGATATCGCCCGGTGGGCTGGCAATTTACTTCGCCAGATCGACGGCAATGATCTCTTTGTCATTGCGGAGGTAGGCGGTTCGGTTGGCGTAAGCCGGATGACTCCAGAGTACCTTTCGCCCAAACGCCTCGCCGGTGGGCTCAAGGGCTTGGAAACTGCCCAGCGATTCAAATTTCTCGCGCGTCAGTCGAGCCAGCATTAGTTGGCCGGTCTCCCCGAGAATCAGGTATCGGTTACTGTCGCCGACGCGTGTTAAAAACGCGGTGCCGTGATTCACGCGACGTTTTTCGTCCGGCTTGGTTGCCTCGAACGTTTGCCACAAGCGATCGCCTGTTTTGGCATCGACCGCGATCAGGCAGCCGAGTGAGCAGTCGGATCCGTAGAGCACGCCGTCGACAAACATCGGCGTTGCATTGGCGCTGTACAGAGAGTTTTTGGGCTTGCCGCGCCAAAGTACTTCAGCCCCCGGTTCTTCGGCGCTGAGTTTCAACATCACCGAAGCGTTGCCTATCCCACTCGCGTACATCAGATCGCCATCGACCATCGGACGGGCGATCGACATTTGATACTTGGGTTCAATCTTCGCACTCCAGTATTCGCTTCCGTCGGATGGAGCCAAGCTGGTAACGCCTTTGGGGTGGTAGATCATCAGCTGTCGTTTGCCAGCGAATTCGATGATCGAAGGTGGACAGTAGCCGGCTTCCACATCGAGTGCTTTCCAGACGACATCGCCCGTCATCTTGTTGAACGCGACAACGCCTTGGCCTTGTCCGCCGACCATCGCGTACAGAAGGTCTCCATCGATCAGAGGATGTGCAGAAGCACCCCAAATCAAAATCTCTGCTTGAAAATCTCGTTTGAAGTTCTTACTCCACAGTAACTCGCCATCTTTCATCTGGTAGCAACGCAAGTCACCTTCGGCGCCCAGAGTATAAACGCGGTCACCGTCAATCGTCGGGGTGCAGCGCGGACCGGCCGGATAGGAGATGCTGTAGGGGCAGCTGTATTGTTTTGACCAGCGCAATTCCCCCGTATCGGCATTCAAACAGGTCACGCGCTCTTCGCCAGTTAAATTGGCGCGTTCGTTGGGGGCATTGAACGCTTTGCCGCCGTCTTTCAAATAATCAAATACCACGACATTGCCATCGGCCGCCGCAGGACCGGCGTAACCGCCACCGATCGAATGCCGCCATTTGGTCGGTAGGCCTTGTGCAGAAATCGATTCCACGATGCCATCCTCACGGTAGACGCCATCGTGAGTTGGCCCCATCCACGTCGGCCAATTGTCGGCATGGGCTAGATTGGGTGTTGACTGTAGACCGAAGCTCAGCGACACCAACAGGCATAGCGCCAACAAAACTCCGTTGCCATGGCAGTTCTCAAAAGCGGCTTTCTGACGAAAAACATGAATCATGGTTGGCTCCTTGGCCGGCAGGCGACAATTCTCAAAAAAATACTCTGCTACGAAGCGGCAATAAATCGAAGCGACAATTAAATCGAAGCGACAATAGATAGAACTAGATAGACCGAAGCGGGAATATTCGGACGTGGCGTGAGTTGACTAAGCTAGTGTCTGTCGTTAAACCTGTCTGAGGTTTTAAAAAACGAGTCTAATAACAAAAAAATTCCTTGAAGTTTTGAACCAACCGTTGGGTTGGCGCGTTGAATTAAGTATTAACACAACAATTCAACTCAAAACTCAAGG
>CALKXO010000106.1 GCA_938003615.1 uncultured Pirellulaceae bacterium
ACAAAAAACTCCTCCCCATCACGTTCATTAATGAAGAGATCTTCAAAACCCTCTCGAGAAATCCCCATGAATGCGAGGTTCTTTTCGATACGGTCATTGCTTTTAATGAATTCACATAGTTCGTCTTTGCTCTTAGCAGCCTTACCCATGCGAGCTTGAAATAGCATGTAACCATTGCCTAACTTCTGTATCTTGGTCTTGTTGGCCTCAGCGACAATGCCAGATATCTTATCCGACTCACATCCCGAACTGACAATCGTCGCCATCACTAATAGAACCAGAAATACGCGTGAACTTCTTCGCTTAGACATTATTTCTACTCGGTTTATATGAAAAAAAGCCCAACAAGTACTTACACCAGTGGGCTCAAAATTGAACTGAAAACACAAATAAAATTACAGATCATTGACCGACAAAACTTGTCCGTCTCTGCGATTTCCAAGCCTTGCAATATTTTCCTCGGTGATGGTCATCGAAATCGAATGTGTAGATCCGTCGGCTAAAGCAGTGCCAACGGTTCCCGGATGCGCAGAACCAAACCCGAATTCAAATTCATCGCTCCGCGGCCAAGCGTTAGATTCACGACTCAAACTGTCGGCCACCATGTTTGCCCCCGGATCTGAAATACCACGTCTGATACTCCAAGTTCCCGGCTCAAAGTAACCGTGCTCGTCCCACCATGGCTGAAAACCAGTCGCTGCTGTACCACGTACTGTGTTGTAACTCTGAGCCCAAACAGATTTTTCTGCGACAAGCATCGTGTTGGAAGAACCATCGGAAATGCTGCCAAAGCCTATCTTTCCGAACCTATCAAGCTGAACGCCTGAGCCTGAAGAATTTGCAACCACATAACCTGCTTTGCCAATCACACCGAGCCAAGTTCCATTTTCTTCTTCTGGCGTATTCGTTCCAGCGAAAGTAGGATCGACCCAATCCCCAAAAGGATCGTTCCATGTCGCAACGTAGGAAGCGTAATCACCGAGAGGACGAACGTCACCGTTGGACATATCTATCTCCATACGCTCACCGCGTGACGGACACCCATAAAACGGAACTCTTTCTCCTTGGAACCCAACGTCGACAATCGAAAATTGGCTTGGCAATTCTGCCAAATTCCCCTGCTCAATAAACGGCAAGATATCAAAAAAGTAATTCAAAACAGGAACTTCAGGATTCTGTAAGTTCGCTATCACGTTTACGGCGTTGCCCTGCGGTCCTGTCGTTGGAAAACGCATGTGTGCCGACTCGTAGTTGATCGTCGCGAGAGCAATTTGCCTCATGTTGTTCAAACACTCTGTTCGACGAGCCGCTTCGCGTACCTGCTGTACCGCAGGAAGAAGCATGCCAATCAGGATTCCGATGATTGCAATCACAACCAACAGTTCCACAAGGGTAAAACCCTTTCTGTTCATTTGAAGTTTCACGTGAATACCTCTAACTATAAAGGAAGGAAAAAAATAACGTTATTCGAAAAACGTATGGGAAGTAGTAACTAAGTATAGACAAAGACTGCTCCAGCCCATGAAACCGGTTGCAGGTAAATTTAGTTTTATCCCTCTCCAAAAATACTTGATCGACCAAAAATATACCTCGACTCCTCACCAAATTCAAGTGAAAATCCTGCCAAAGGTGAGAAAGCGAGTGGCGTTCCAACACCAAAGGGGCTTGGTTTTCCCTTGAATAAAAATTCCTAACGTGTCTTCTGCAGCTAAAGGAAATTAGCCATCTTTAAAATCTTGATGTCAGCTATGGCTAGCGGTAGGGTGTTAAAAATCCGGTATCTTTGGAGTTTGGGCTTACGCATGTATTGTTCCATGTTTTTAGGTGCACCCATCAGATTGGTGCTTGCCGAGCATCCAGTAGGGTGGGTCGCTCGAGTTTCACGACAGCGGAAATCAGACCCACCACCGCACTCTGTTTCCTACAATTGGTGGGGCGGCGCAATTACGCTGCGCGTTTCATTGGCTTGACGCCACCCTACTTGCAGATCACTTTCGTCAGACGCACCACCAGTCAATCACAACCTCGGTGTGCCAAGCTTGGAACAGAAAGGCCGCTGGGATTTTGCACCACAACTCCAGTTTTTTAACACCCCAGGCTAGCGGCTGATTTTTGAGATTCTTTTTACTGACACCGCTCGCAAAGCGCTTAAAAGCCCTCGGGATTTTATTGCCTAATTCGTTTCTTGTTTTGCTCGGCAAAATCCGGCTCCGCTGTCAATTGCGAACCAATTGCGAACCAATTGCCATATTCCAAGCCCACGGGCGAATAGCTCAAGAAAGCTCCATTGACCGACCTATTGCAGAACATTATCCCACTATTTTTGCGGTACGACAACATGATACGGTCTTGGCGACCTTTTAGTTTCGCAAAAATTTACTGCGTTGACTAAGCCCTCGATTGTTGGACATATAGAAATGTCGGAACTTGCACTGGAAAGTGTTTCAAAGCAGTTTCCGGACATTTGTCGTTTGGATTGTGCAGCTGCTTGGTGCATGCTTTATCCTCGCATTTTCCGCTCGAAAGCACCATCGAGCCAAAGGAACCGAGAAATTCTGGAATAACGGCCAGCAACGAGAAGCCATGCTACAGCTGGTCACAACCATACTTAGCGACGAAGACCAACTGGCAGAACACTTTCACGGCCGGAACTGGAAAAGAAAAAACCTCCTCACCGACCAAGCGGAAAGGAGGTTCGTATTTATAAAGCGCTCTTGCGACCTTTTAAAATAGGCACGTGAAGATCGACTGAGACCCTAAATTATAGCTCGTCAACACCGAAGACGACGCCGTCGCTTTTGTCCTGTAGAGCCCACATGCTGGCCAATGACGCAGTGTTACTGGCGGAATGCGTTGAACCATCAGCTAGACACATGTTTGCAGTACCAGGGTGGGCAGAACCAACGCTTAGCTCAAGAACCGAGCCACCAGAACCAGCGCCTCGATTTACATCGCTGTCAGCTATTGGGGATGAAATCGAGCGGTAGCTGTTGAAGCCTCCAACGCCGAGTTGACCAAAAGCATCGCCGACATCGGCACCGCTAGTCGAGTACCTAGCTGCTGAAGCTGATTTTTCCATGTATAAAATGGTGTTGGACGAGCCATCTGTGATAGCACCGAACCCAACTCGAGGATACTTACGAATTTCCCCACCACTCAACTCTTCGAATCCCTTGACGATCACTCCGGTCCAGAAATCAGAACGCTCGTAGTTCACATCGGGAACCTGAGTCCCTGTGGGGTCCATTGCAACCGGCATGTACGAATTGCCTTGGTTATTTTGCGTTGCAGCCGCCTGAATCGCTCCGGCAGGAGAGATGATAGGTCGTTCAATTGGCGCTCCGACGGCAGCGTAATCACCTGCGAAGGCAGTCAAATCTCGGTTGTTGATGGGGTCAGCGCCCTCCCAAGTACGACTACCACGCGATGGGCAAGAGTAGTTAGGAATTTCTTCAGTCATCATGGGTTCAATGGGTGGCGTTGCTCCAGGATTGCCAAAATAGCCGCCTGTCCTTCTACGACTTGCAAGTGGCCCTTGCTCCATTTGCTGAAGAGTCTGAAAAACCCAAGTCCCGGTTTCGACACCAGAGTAAGCATTGGTAGTGCCATTCGGATCGTTCCTGTTGTTCTCGAAATTTCCGCCTGCTGTCGGAAATCGCATGAATGCCGACTCGAAGTTCATCGTTGCCAAACCAATTTGACGCAACTGGTTTAAGCATTGAGTTCGACGAGCAGCTTCGCGTACTTGTTGTACCGCAGGAAGAAGCATACCAATCAGGATACCGATGATTGCGATCACAACCAACAGTTCTACAAGGGTAAAACCCTTTTTATTCATTTGAAGTTTCACGTGAGTACCTCTAATAATGAAGGAAGAAGAAAATAACGTTATTCGAAAAACGTATGGGAGGAAGTAGTAACCAAATTGGGTATAGAAAGAGACCACTCCAACTTACGGAACTGGCTGCAGAGCAATTGCGATTTGTCCCGCTTCACAAATACTTGTTCGTCGAGAAATATACCTCGGCTCCGCCCAAAATTCAAGTGTAAACTCTGCCAAGGGCAAGCAACCGACTGGCGGGCTGTCGCCATAGGGCACTTAAGCACCCTTGAGTGAGAAATGTCCGGGTGTCTTTTGCAGCTACAAAGAATTAGCCGTCGTTAAAATATCGATGTCACTTGTGAGCTAGCGACTGATTTTTGAGATTTTTTTTAACTGACACCGCTCTCAAAGAGCCTGAAAGACCTCGAGGATCTTACTGCCTGATTCGTTTCTTGATTTAATTGTCAAAATTCGGCTCCGCTGCCAATTGCAATATTCCAAGCCAACCGGCGAAAAGCTCCGTTGACCGGCTTATTGCGGAGCGTTATCTTCTATGACACTATTTTTCGCGGTACGGCTGTGTGATACGGTCTCGGCGACCTTTTGGTTCCGGGAAAATATATTGCGCCGACAAAGCCCTCGATTGATGGACATATAAAAATGGCGGAACTCGCACTAGAAAGTGTTTCAAAGCAGTTTCCTGACGGGACCTTCGCAGTGCAGGACATCAGTTTAACCGTTCCAGATCGAGAGTTTTTAGTTCTTGTTGGCCCTAGTGGCTGTGGCAAGAGCACCACGTTAAGAATGGTGGCAGGTCTTGATCGCCCAACTTCGGGTTCGATTAGGATTGGCGAGGAGGTGGTTGACGACATGCCACCGAAAGATCGAAACATCGCGATGGTGTTTCAAAACTATGCTCTGTATCCGCACATGACGGTCTACGGAAATTTGTCGTTTGGATTGTTGTTACGTTACGGTGGTGGAGTACTGAATCGTGGTTTGATACGCATCTTTCAACCTTGGAAATCGGCGAAGCATAAGCGGCTGAGATCTAGGATTGATCACCAAGTCAGACAAGCGGCAGAAAAGTTGAGCATTTCACATTTGCTCGACAAGAAACCGCACCAACTGTCCGGCGGTGAACGTCAACGTGTCGCTCTAGGGCGTGCGATTGTACGGGAACCGGCGGTATTTTTGTTTGACGAGCCATTATCGAACTTAGATGCAAAACTTCGCCAACAGATGAGAGTAGAACTTAAAAGGCTTCGCCGAGAACTAGATGCAACGATTGTTTACGTCACCCACGATCAAGTGGAGGCAATGACAATGGGCGATCGAATCGCGGTGATGAAAGAAGGAGAAATATTACAAACGGGCACTCCCGATGAATTATACAATCGACCCGCCAACACTTTTGTGGCGCAGTTTATTGGATCCGTGCCGACGAATCTGATCCCGCAAACCGCAATCACAAACGTTGCATTGAATACGATTGAAAACAACCAACACGAGAACGAACTACACGAAAAGGACGAACGACAAGACTTGCCAACGCGACAAGATCGGTCAACGCGACGAGGTCTACTGATCGGCTTTCGAGCTGAAAATGCAAGGATAAAGAATGCACCAAGCAACTGCAATTTAACGGCTAACGAGTCATCGGAATCTGGAAACAACCGTGAGCTAACGGTTCAATTTCCTGCAACAGTACAGGTCACTGAACGCCTTGGTGATTCAACGTTAGTAAGTTTGATTATTGATGCTGCACAATCCAAACTTGCAGGGACTGAGCCGCAGAAAACCACAGAGAACAGCAACACGACAGAGACCAATCAACCAGCCAAACTCACCACAACATCACTAAAATTAGCGACCAGCGACCTTCCGGAAAACAGCCAAGCCCCGGAGGTGACGGTGCGAACCTCGGGCGACAGCGACTGGCGCCCAGGGCAACGCGTCATCGTCGAAGTTGACCGAAATCGCTTGATGTGGTTTGACTTGTCATCGGGACACAATTTAGACAGAGAGAACTCATGAACGCCAGCGAAGTATTACGAATTGTTGACTCCTTGCATCGCGAGAAGAACATCGAAAAAGAAACGGTGTTCTGCGTCATCGAGTCTGCGCTGGTGACGGCTGCCAAACGTCATTTTGGTGACGACGCCGACATTGAATTTTTCATCGAACGCGATACTGGGGAAATTGCCGGTCGTTGCGGTCAAGAGATGTTGGATTACGAAGAAGTCATTGGACGTATTGGCGCCCAAACCGCCAAGCAAGTCATCATCCAGAAAGTGCGCGAAGCGGAACGCGATTCTCAGATCGATGAATTTACCGAAGTGGTCGATGACATTATCTCCGGTACCGTGAACCGAAACGAAGGACGCGTCACGACCGTCACGCTCGGTCCCGTCGAAGCCATCCTTCCGCGCAGTGAACAAATCCCCGGCGATACTCACCAACCCAACGAGCGCATTCGAGCATTGGTCACCGAGGTCAAAGCACAAGGTTCGCGGATTAAGGTTGTCCTAAGTAGGACGCGTCCGAATTTCGTCAAGCGATTGTTTGAAAACGAAATTCCGGAGATCTCCGACGGCGTCATTTTGGTCAACGCGATTTCGCGTGAGCCGGGTTATCGATCTAAAGTCGCCGTCAGCAGTATCGACTCGAAAGTGGATTGTGTGGGCGCCTGCGTGGGCGTCCGTGGAAACCGAATCAAAGTTGTCATCGATGAACTCGCAGGAGAGCGAATCGACATCGTGCGGTACGATGAAGACCCGCTGATCTTGATCCCCAACGCGCTACAACCGGCTGAAGTAGACGAGGTGATCCTTTGCCAGATGATGGGCCGAGCAATCGTCCTTGTTCGGGACGATCAACTGTCGCTTGCTATCGGCAAACGTGGACAAAATGTCCGTCTTGCCAGTAAGTTGTGTGGTTGGGACATTGAAATCATGACGCAGACGGAACTTGAATCTCAGATCGATCGCGCAGTACGAGGATTCTGTGACATTGATGGCGTCAACGAGGACCTTGCCAACCAGTTAGTGGGCGAAGGTTATTTGTCATATGACGATCTCTCGGTTATTGAACCAACTGATTTGGTCGCAATGGGTGAACTAACAGAAGAAGATGTGGACAAGATCGTCGATGAAGCCGAAAAACGAGCTTTGGTCGCCGAAAAACGAGCCGACGAAGAGAAAAAGATTCGCAAGCAACAGCAGGCTATTGAAAAAGCCGCAGAATATGCTCGCGCTAAAGAAGAAGCGGCTCAAAAAGCGGCTCAGAGAAAGGCCGAATTAGAGGCCGGAAAACAAAAATCGGCAGCCGCCGGGGACGATGCCCCAAAAGCAGAGGAGGCAGCAACGGGTGCCGCCGACGCTGATGCTGCCAAAAGTGAATAACAAGTCGCCGTTTAACTAGCCGATACCACGTAACCCTAAAGTATCCCGGGTGGCATATTTAGCAATCCCGGTTACTATATCGGCTCGAAAGCTGCAATGATTTTGGCCCGTTAGTGCCAAAACGGACCAATTTGATGGTACGGAATTGTCTTTGAGACATTCGTCATCCTTCAAATAGGGCTGTTGGAAATCAAACCGTGTCTGAACTCAAAAGCCAAACACTTTTGGGCGGAAGGGACGATTTATGTAGAAGTGTTTTAGTCGTTGATGGAGCGTCGATCAGTTTCGGCGGTCAAAATCAAAAAAGGAGGGTCACTTAACGTGCCCGTACGCATTTACGCGTTTGCCAAAGACCTTGGATTGGACAACAAGCAACTCCTAGACATCTGCGAACAAGCAGGCGTCAATGGAAAGGGGTCTGCGCTGGCCAGTCTAAGTGAAGACGAAATCACTACGATCAAAAACTATATCGCTGGGCCACCGCCTGAGCCTGAGCCGGAAGAAGTTCCTGAACCGGTCGAAGAAGTGGTCGAAGCCATCGCTCCAGCAGAAGAAGCGCAGCCGGAAACGACTGGCGATTCGGCTGCCAGCGCTGCCGAGGAGCCTGTGGTTGAAGAACCAGCCGCAGACCAGACTGAGCCGGAAGTCGAACCGACCGAGGAAGAATCGCCAGAAGATAAAAAAGCTGGAGGCGTCACTGCCGCCGTTGGTGGTTTACTTAACAAGCTGCGCAACAAGTCGCGTCAGTCGTTCACCCCAGTCAAAGCCACGGCAGGAACTCCTGCCGTGAAGAAGGCTTCGATTCACGACAAGCCAGCTGCTCCAGAACCGGTCGCCGAAGCTCCACCGGCGACGCCAGCACTTGCTGCACCAGTTAAACCGGTGCCTCAAAGAAGCAGTCCATTGTTTAACCGTGGCAACAAAGCGGTTCGCGATCTCGATAGCCGACCCAAACGTAGCGGTGAAGACGGTCCCAAAAAAGACAGGCCCGTCAAGAAACGCGGCGTGACTGCGAACATCGCTAAGATGCCAGAAGTCAAACAACCCGCGACGAAAACCACGACGCCTGGCGAAAAAGTTCAAAAACCGGATATCGCTTTACCGCAAGATGCGATTACCCAGATCCAGCGCGGTGGTTCTGCGCCTCTGGAACATCTGACCAAATCGGCCAAGAAGGGTAAGAAAAAAGGCAAGGACGGCGAGAGCAAAGACGAATCATCAACGGTCGGCAAAGTACGTCGATCAGGCAAACAAGCTCCACTGGGTGGTCTGAGAAACCGACGACCGCCACGACCGGGTAGACCCGGGCAGTTCGGTGGACGCTACGGAACTCGGCGCCGAGGCAAAGCGGCCAACACGGCAGCACCAAGAAAAGGCGATGTTGTTCTGCAATTGCCGTGCAGCGTTCGTGATTTCTCCGAGGCTGCTGGCGTACCGGCGGTCCAAGCTTTATTGACCATCCAACAATTGGGCGACGAGTCGTCTCGCAATATCAATTCCATCATTCCTGACGAGATGGTTGAACTGTTGATTGAACACTTCGATTCCAGCGTTGAAGTGCGGGAAGCCGTCTCGGCCGAAGACGAATTGATGGCTCAATTTGAGATAGACGAAGACGACGAGAACCTTGTTCCCCGAGCGCCGATTGTCACTTTCCTCGGTCACGTCGATCACGGCAAGACATCCTTGCTCGACGCGTTGATTGGGATCGATGTTGTTTCTGGCGAAGCTGGCGGCATCACGCAACACATTCGCGCTTACGAAGTGAAAAAGGGCGATCAAAAAATTGCCTTCGTTGATACACCCGGCCATGAAGCATTCACAGAAATGCGAGCTCGTGGTGCCAACGTGACTGACATTGCCGTGTTGGTTGTGGCGGCTGATGATGGAATCATGCCTCAGACTGAAGAGGCCATCACACACGCCAAAGCGGCCGGTGTTCCGATCATCGTGGCACTGAACAAAATTGACTTGCCGGGCATCACGGCTGACAAAGCGTTGCAGGATTTGGCAACCGCTGAGCTACTGCCGAGTGAATGGGGCGGTGATACAGAAGTCGTTAAAACCAGTGCGATTGCCGGCACTGGCCTCGATGACCTGCTAGAGACCATCTTGGTCACTGCAGAGCTCTATGAGTACAAAGCAAATCCGAAAAGCCCTGCCTTCGGAACGTGTTTGGAATCGGAGCAACAATCCGACCGCGGTGTCGTATGCAAAGTCATGGTTCAAGGTGGAACGTTGAACGTTGGCGATGTGGTTGTCTGCGGGCCGTCTTTTGGACGCGTCAAAGCGATGCACGACACACTAAAACCGACTCGCCGATTGAAATCTGCTGGTCCTTCCACGCCGGTCAACCTTACAGGCTTCAATACGCCTCCAGGTGCTGGCGATAAACTGTACGTTGTTGACGATGTTGCTACCGCGCGTGAGATTGCTGAAAAGCGTCTGCACGAGCAACATGAAACAAACGTGGCAGGCACCGTCAAGGTTTCGCTAGAGGAAATGCAGCGACGCCTAGAAGCAGGTAACTTGGTTGCCGCCGACGCCGAAGTGGTTACGCTCAACCTGATCATTCGAGCCGACACGAAAGGTTCGATCGAAGCGATTAAAAAAGAACTAGGTAAAATCGACCATCCAGAAGTTCGGATTAAGGTCATCCAAGCACTTGTTGGCGGTGTGACGGTCGCGGATGTGCGCCTAGCTCAAGCGTCCGAAGCAGTTATCTGTGCGTTCAACGTTGTTCCAGACGAAACAGCTCGTTCACTGGCCGATGAAGTTCAAGCTGAAGTGCGCCGATACGAAGTGATTTATAAGATTACCGATGATCTCAAAGCGATGCTTGAAGGCCGTTTGAAGCCAGAAGAACAAGTGGTCGAATTGGGGATGGCCATGGTGCTGCAGACTTTCAGCATCAGTAAAACAGGAACGATCGCAGGTTGTCGCGTCATGCGAGGCAACATCAAACGTGAATGCCGCATTCGGGTCATTCGCGACAGCACCGTTATCGGTGACTACCCGATTGATTCGCTCAAACGGGAAAAAGACGACGCCAAGGAAGTTCAACGTGGCATGGAATGCGGTATTAAACTTTCGGGTTTCAACGACATCAAAGAAGGCGATACGCTTGAAGCGTACGTGATCGAAGAGATCGCCCGGACTCTGTAGTCGTAACCCGCGTTGGCGAGTTACGCCGACGTTAACCAATCGCTTTGACAACCTAATACCAAGGTGCATCCACAGGCTCCATTATGAGTTCCCGTCGTGTTCTAAAAGCAGCCCAAGCGATCCGTGAAGTGGTCAGCATGGCGATCATCACTGACCTCAAGGATCCGCGCGTTAAAGACGTAACGGTGACGTTTGTTGAAGTGGCGGCCGACATGCGGATGGCTAAAGTTCACGTCTCGGTGATGGGCGATGAGACCAAGCAAAACCTGTGCCTCAAAGGGCTGCAAAGTTCGGTGGGCTACCTTCAGAAGAAGATTGGCAACCGCATCGACACGCGATACACGCCACGTATTCAATTTCAACTGGATAAGGGATTGCAGAATGCGATGAGCGTAACCAGAATCCTTGAAGAGGTGCTTCCTGCCGAAAAGCGCATGGAGGCAGAATCATCGGAGGCAGATTCATCGGAGGCAGTCAGCGAACCGGGGAACGACGGTCAGACCGCCAGTTCTCAAGACGCAAGCCCCGAAGTTGGCGATCACGTTTAGGCCTTATCACGACTCGTCACCTCCCACTTACAACCCACTGATTGAACGCCCAAGATAAATAATGTCTGCAAAGAACCGAGCTGATCTGATCGTCAAGCTTCACAAGGCTGTGAAAAAAGAATTTCAGCCAATCACTCCGCCATCCAACCGGACCGTGATCGACCACGCGATCTACGCGTGCTGCTTGGAAAACTCAACGGCCGAAGAGGCTGACGAATCATTGGCGAAGCTTCAGGAAAACTATTTTGACTGGAACGAAGTCCGAGTTACCACAGACCGGGAATTGGCGACGACCGTCAAGAGCCTAACCGATCCACTGCAGGCTGCAACACGCGTCAAAAAGATGCTGTATGGCATCTTTGAAACCTACTACCAGTTCGACCTCGAGTTTCTGAAAAAGGAGAACCTTGGCAAAGCCGTTCAGTCCTTTAGCAAAATGGTTGGCGTGACTCCATTTGCGATCTCTTACATCTCGCAACACGGTTTGGGTGGCCACTCAATTCCAACTGACAAAGCATTGCTTAATCTGATGTTTGTTTTGGGAATCATTTCCGAAGACGAAGCGGCTAAAGGAAAGATCCCCGGAATCGAACGCGCTATTCCCAAAGCCAAAGGAATCGAGTTCGCGTCGTTGGTACATCAGTTGGCGGTAGCGTTTCACAAAACGCCTTTCAGCACCATCGTTCGCAATCAGATCTTGAAGATTGAAAGCAGTGCCAAAGACCGTTTCCCCAAACGTGGAGGCAAGAAAAAAGAGGAAGCCAAGCCAGCCAAAAAACCGGCTGCAAAAGCTCCGGCAAAAGAAGCCGCTCCGGCAAAGAAAGCACCTGTTAAGAAACCGGCTGCAAAAAAGCCTGTGAAGAAAGCGGCGAAGGCCAAGCCTGCGGCTAAAAAGAAGGTCGCGGCCAAGAAGAAGAAAACGACGCCGACGAAGAAAACCAAGAAACCGGCTGCTAAGAAGAAAACGCCCGTTAAAAAAGCAGCAAAAAAGAAGGCAACGAAGAAAAAAGCCCCTGCAAAAAAAGGGGCCAAAAAGAAGGGGCGTTAGTTCAGGTTTGAGCACACGACTCTGTTTGACCCAAGTTAAGCCTAACTCTATTTGGCCTAACTCTGTTTAGCCTAGTGTCTGTCGTTAAACCTGTCTGAGGTTTTAAAAAACGAGTCTAATAACAAAAAAATTCCTTGAAGTTTTGAACCAACCGTTGGGTTGGCGCGTTGAATTAAGTATTAACACAACAATTCAACTCAAAACTCAAGGA
>CALKXO010000107.1 GCA_938003615.1 uncultured Pirellulaceae bacterium
AGAAGCAGGTTGTCCAAGTTCCCGTCAGTCATCGACAGTAGCACTGCAAAATTTGACAGTTGTGAAAACAACAGCGACACCGTGAACACCAACACTGCGGCGAAGTACTTGCCGATGACGATGTCAAAATCTTTGGCGGGCAGGGTCAGCAACAACTCGTCGGTTCCCTGCCGTTTTTCCTCGGCCCAAATACTCATCGTGATCGCAGGAATGAAGATCAGCATGATGTAGGGCAGGAATTTATTTAGCTGATCAAAATTGGCTAGATTAGACGTGAAAAATTCGTGTGGCCAGAACGCGGCAAAGGAAGTCAACAGAACAAACAGACACAGAAATACGTATCCGGTTGGATTACTGAAATAGCCGATGAAGTTTCGTTTCATGACGGCAAACGCGGCCTGCCGCCAGATCCCCAGCGGCAACATCAAAACGAACATCGCCACCAAAAATAGGAGATCGACGACCAACATGAATGCAAATTCAATTACGGGCAAACCCATGTTTTTCCTAAAATGCTGATTGGTGTTGTTGCGGAGTAATGGTGGTAGTTTGGTGTTGGTCGACGGTTCCTCAACTCGAGCGGCCACCGGGGGCGTCGGTTGTCGGAAAACGCCTGCCGATCAATCGTTGTCGTGCGTTGGCCGGCCTTCAATGGTCCAAGGTTTTTAATGGATCAACGTCTTTAGTCGTCCAAGGTTTTCTGCATCTTCACGCCTGTTTCAGGACAGTGGCCGGTCAGATCAGCGAAAACGTGATCCAAACCGACATCATTTTGGTCGATCTGATCCAGCGGCCCGTCGTAAACTTTGCGGCCCTCGTTGATCATCACCACGCGACTGGCCATGGCTTCGACTTCCTGAAGAATGTGCGTCGAAAGAAGAATCGTCTTCTCTTTTCCCAGCCGCTTTATTGTTTCTCGGACGCCGCGGATCTGGTTGGGGTCAAGTCCCGAAGTGGGTTCATCGAGTATCAAGACTTCGGGTTCGTGGATCAACGCTTGGGCCATGCCGACACGCTGTTTGTAACCTTTGGACAATTTGCTGATTGGTTTGTAGATCACGCTGCCCAGAGAACAGATATCGACAACTTTCTCGATCTGGTTGCGTTTGGTGGATTTGGACATGCCGCGCGCTTCGGCGAAAAAATCCAACAAGCTATAGGGAGTCATTTCCGGATACAGCGGTCCCGATTCTGGCAGGTAGCCCAATTTGCTTGAGCCCTGCAGTCGCTGGCTGCTCATGTCAAAACCCGCAATACGTGCTTTGCCCTTGGACGGCGACAGGTAACCGGTCAGCATTTTCATGGTGGTGCTTTTGCCAGCGCCATTGGGGCCCAGAAATGCAACCACTTCCCCTTTGTTGACGGTGAATGACACGTCGTTGGTGGCGATGAAAATTCCGTAGATTTTCGACAGATGTTCTGCCTCGATCATCGGAATCGGCGCAGGACCCGAAGCCGTCGACTGACCAGAAACTTGGTCGTCATGTTTTGTGGAATCCTCTGGCCGATCGGCGTCTGGCGAATTCATAGTTGGCCTCAAATTAGTCGTTTAATGCTTAAGCTCAATCATTTTGACGTGCCTGTTCTAATTCAAACTGACCGCCTCGAAAACAGAGGTGCTTCCGCCAGTTTTTATCATCGGTCTCGGGAAAGTCAGTTCTTAAATGGACGCCGCGTGACTCTGTGCGTTTCAGTGCTGCGGCACACAGTAATTTTCCCACGGTCAGCATGTTTTGCAATTCCCATCCTTTCGCGTCGGGGAATTCCTGCGCCAATACGTAGCTCTGCCAACGCTCGATGGTTTTGATCGCTGCTGCGAGCGACTTACCCTCGCGCCTCACGCCGGCCGAGCGCCATAGCAAACTTTTCAGTGAGTTGCGAATGTCGTAAATATCTAAGGCCGCTTGCGAGGTGTTGAGATCAGTACTGGAAACGGGAAAAACCTCCAGTGAATCTTCACTGGATTTCAACGCTGCTTTGGTCGCTTCACGAGCGGCGCTAACTCCGTATACGAGCCCTTCGAGCAAGCTGTTCGAGGCCAAACGATTGGCACCATGAAGGCCGGTACTGGTGGCTTCTCCAGCCGCCCACAAACCCTCGAGGCTGGTACGACCATGTTGATCGACGGTGATGCCACCAATCATATAGTGGGCTCCAGGCCGCACTGGGATCGGGTCGCAGGTAATATCCAATCCAAATTCGGCAACTGCTTTGGCGATCCCCGGGAAACGTTCTCGAACGTGTTCTGCATCAAGATGCTTGAGCGACAGAAATACGTTGGCGGCGTGCGTCTTTTCCATTTGCGTGACGATCGCTTGAGAGACGACGTCGCGCGGAGCCAGTTCCAAGCGCGCGTCATAGTCTTCCATAAAACGGAAGCCCGTCGAATCGATTAGGTAGGCACCTTCGCCGCGGACGGCTTCGGTGATCAGAGTTCTACTACTGCCGGCGATGTACAGCACCGTGGGATGGAACTGCATAAATTCCATGTCGCGCAATTCGACTCCGGCGCGAAGGGCCATCGCATGTCCGTCGCCGGTGGCAACCGGAGGGTTGGTCGTCTCGCGAAACAGCTGCCCGGCGCCTCCAGTACACAGAATAGTTTCTTTAGCCCAAAACAGAAATTTGTTGTTTCCGTCAGCGACAACCGCGCCGCGACAGCGGTCTTGGTAGGTCAACAAATCCAATGTGAAAGCATTTTCGACGACCTGAATATTAGGCGCACTCCGGACTTGTTCGATGACTGCCCGCATGATTTCGGCGCCCGTTGCGTCGCCGTTGGCATGCAGAATCCGATTGTGGCTGTGCCCCCCCTCACGACCTAATGTAAGGTCCGATGAGTCTTCATTGGACGCCGGATTTCCTGAAGCGGTTGTTTTTTTCCGGTCGAAACGAGTCCCCATCTCGATCAGTTCGGCAATGCGCTGGGGAGCCTGCTCGATGACGTATTCGACAGTTTCACGGTCGCACAGATTGCCGCCGGCAGTCATCGTATCGCGCACGTGCCATTCGATACGGTCTTCGGGATGCAGCACACCGGCGATGCCGCCTTGCGCATAAGAGCTGTTGGATTGCCGAATGACGTCTTTGGTGATGACGATGACGGTCAACGACGAATCGACTTCCAGCGCGGCCCGCAGGCCGGCCAATCCGCCACCAATGATTAGCACATCGGCGAACCGATGCGACACCTCTTTGGGCGCGAAATTGGTCAGATAGCGCGGAATCCAGGGAACGCCAGAAGTACCTTGAAGATCGAGCATAGGCGGGGGACTTTGAAAATCTGGTTCTTACCGGTGCGGTAACTTTCTGGCGCGATCACGACGGAAAAGCGCTTTGAAGAACGACAACTCTAGCCACCCCAGCACATGAAGCCTGTTACTTCTTTGTCGTCTTCTTTTTAGCCGCCTTTTTGGTAGATTTTTCGGCTTCCGGTGCATCCGGATCGACGACCTCGGAAACGTCAATTTCTTCTTTGATCTTTTGCACGAAGTGAGGCGGTTTACCTTCGGGAGAAAGCTCTTTCGCCCGCTTTTCCGCAGCTTTTCGCTGGTTGAAGTCGTACAACGCCACGCGTTTCATAGCATGGTTGAACACGCCCCAAAAGACTCGCAAGCGTACCTCTTCGACGACTTTCTTCTTGCTCTTGCGTTTGGCCTTTTTCTTCTTCACAGGGGCTTCGTCGTCTTCGGCGCCCTTCTTTTTAGAGGCTTTCTTCGCAGCGGCCTTCTTGGTGGTCGCTTTTTTGGGCGCAGCTTTCTTCGCGGCAGCCTTCTTGGTCGTTGCTTTTTTAGTGGCGGCTTTTTTGGCCATGGCGTTGGGTCTGCCTATCGATAATTAACCATAGGAAAAATTGATCCTCTTGAGCCGAACAATATAGTCCAAAACCCGGCCAATGAATAGCCACTGCTAACCTAGGTCGCCGCGCTTCTCTGGAACGGCCGCTTTGGGGCTTCCCGCAGAAACTATCGAGCTGCCGGCGGCGCGCCCTTGCCGTCGCGCACATACTGCTCCCGCAGCCTCGCGTATTGGTCCGGATCCATCTGATCCAGCGTTTTTTCGGGGAAATCAGTCCCCTCAACGGCTGCTCCACCGGTCGCTGAGTGGGGGGCCGATATTTCTTGGTTAGAGTCCGCTGGCCGATTGCCTGAAGCCGACCGCGCCTCTTCGAGCAACCTTTTGAGGAACGGGCGGCACCAGCCACACCCCGTTCCCGCTCCGTAGCACTGAGACAGCTGGCTGGCCACTTTCGGCTTCTCCAGACGGATGAATTTTTGCACCTTTCGCAGCGAGACGTGAAAGCACAAACAGAGTTCTTGATCGGGATCCATGGCGATATCTTAGCACTACCCACCGGAAAAATGGAAGGATCTTCCGGCCGCAGACGTTTGGAATCGTTTAGCCAGACGTTTGAAAAGACGCATTTTTAGCATTCTAGACGTGGGTCCTTAATGTATTTCTAAGGTGACCTACAATAGGAGAGGCACAAATCACGATGCCACTAGCGCGATCACTTTCCCCTGCCACAGGACCAGACATTTGTCTGACGACGAAGCAAAACTTAAACTGGCGAAGAAGTATGAGTTGCTCGACCCTGACGTTCGGCTGATGCTGCAAGTCAAAGCCGGCGATGCGGCAGCGTTTGAGGCGTTGGTCGCCAAATACCAGGCGCGGCTGGTCGGGATCCTGAGGCACATGATCTCCGACAAAGAACAAGCCGAAGATCTTGCTCAGGATGTTTTTCTCAGGGTGTACCGGGCGCGAGAGCGCTATGTTCCGCTGGCGCGTTTTTCCACGTGGCTATTTACGATCACGCATAATGTTGCCAGTAGTGCGCTGTTGAAACACGCGCGCCGCAAAGAAGTCAATTTGACTAACTCCCCCTCCGGTTCGATGCCAACAAGGCCACTGGATACGATGGCCAAGGAGAAAAGCAGTTTGATGCCCACGCGGCAGGTCGATCGGGACGAGCTTTCTAGCATCATGCGGCAAGCTATTGACCAATTGGGTGATCGTCAACGAATGGCGCTTCTGTTGTCACGGTTTGAAGGGATGAGCTACCAAGAAATTGCCGACACGATGGAACTGAGCCCCCAAGCAGTGAAATCCCTGCTGTCGCGGGCGCGGCTGAAGCTGAAGACGATTGTCGAGCCTTATGTCAAATCTGGCGTTCTTCCCGGGCAACTGGCAGACGACAGTTCAGCACAACTGGCAGACGACAGTTCAACAGATGGCTCGCCCGTTGACGATACCGATGATTCATCCAATCGATCGGAAAGCTAAAACAGATGACTGATCAAAACGAACAACCAGATGACAATCAGGCGGAGCAACAGGCAGATGCCGAGCAACTGACGGCGTACTTGGATGGTGAGTTGGCTGGCCAAGAACTGGGCGATGTTGAGCAACGGTTGCTCGATGATGAAGCGTTCCTCAGTTTAATGCAGAAACTTCAAGCCAGTTGGGATTTGCTCGACACGCTACCTAAGACAGACGGGCACGACGCATTTGTTCGCACGACGATGGAAATGGTCGCGCTGGCAGCCGATGCAGATAATGAAACGCGTCGCCGTTGGTGGTTGCCAACTTGGCTGACGATGCTGCTTGGGTTTGGAGTCATTCCAGCGGTCATTGGTTGGGCCAGCTATTCGATTACTGAACAACAGAACAAGGCTCCGTTGGAAGAGTTGATTCAGAATTTGCCGCTGATCGAAAACTATGATCGCTACACGCGCGTCGATTTGGACATGGAATTTCTAGAAAGTCTGGACGAAGCTGACCTGTTCACTTCGGAGGTCGTTTCTCCTTTTCCGCCGGCCAAGGCTTCTCCTGAACGGAATCTGAACGAAAACGTCAGCCTGCAACCGTCACAGGGGGTGTTCGATGAACGCCACGAGCGGCTTAAGTCGATGCTGCCCCGTCAGTTGGAATCGATCAAACGCAACCAAGCCGAATTTGAATTGCTTTCCGATACTCAGCGAGCGGGGTTAGCTGAATTCCATCGTCGGCTGATCGAACATCCGCAACGCGATCAGGTCAACAAAACGTTGATGGAATATTACGATTGGCTGAAGTCGCTGGGGCAGAGCGAGCGTACGGAGTTGCTTGATACGCCCGATATTCCCTCGCGGATTAACTTGATCGCGAAAAAAATTAAGCAGCAGAATCTGAAAGCATTTGGCAAAGCGGGAGCAACCAAACTTCCGACTGCTGACGCGGAGGCTCTGTTCGGTTGGTACGATGCATTGATCAAGCAAAAGGAAAAGAGGATTCGGGGAGCCGCGTCCGTCGTTTACGTCGACACTTATAACAAGCAACGTGGGCAAAACCCGCCGGCGTCGGAGCTCAAGGCTTTTCAACGCAAGCCACTCAGCCAACTGATGGGTTTCATTTTCAAATACGACCGGAAGACCATCAACCCGATGATTCGGGACCAAGACATTAGCCGGTTGAAGAATCTGTTGTCTTCGGAGGCGAATTCAATTTTAGATGCGGGTTTTTCAGCGGCCGAGCGCACCCGTTTGATCATCAATTGGATCGATGCAGCCAACCAAGCGCGGTTTAGCATTTCACAAGAAAAGCTACGCGCGTTCTACGACGGACTCTCAGACGGGCAGCGAGACAAATTGGACAACTTGTCCCCCGCTGACTGGCGCAACGAACTGATTCGCAGGTATCGCCAAGAACAGCGCAACATCAACGCCGACTTTGATGAAAATCAGACAATTTTCAGCGCAAGATAGCAGGCAACTCGCCGGTGCCGTTGCCCTAACCGCCACCGTGCCCAAGACAATCGCAAAGCGGTTGGGGAAGCGGTTAAACGGCAAAGACTGAGAAGATTCGCGTTACAAATTTTGCAGCGAAAATTACACCATTGTTGTCACGAAATTGCTTGACATGGCAGAGTTCTCTGGCCTTAATAATAGCCGTTCTCGCAGATCTTTTGTCTGCATCGCAACCCTGTTTTCCTTCTCAATTTCAATGCAAACTGAAATTTTGCCCACCAACGGCTACTTTCAATGCGCGGATCTTGATCTAGAACCACCAACGGTGTCACTTGCTTTCGTAGACGACGTGACTGATATTGCGACCGATCGAGTCGAGATTGGGCTCCAGCTCGCTGACAACGTTGCGATTCAGTTTCCTCGAGGCCCGTCTCCAATTACCGTCGTTGGCCCAACCGGGCAACAGTTTGTGCCTGTTGAAATTTACGGTGCAAACAATCCAGACGGCTCTCTCCTCGTTGCTTATGAACTTCGAACCGAGAACGGGCCCTTCGTCGAGGCCGATAATGGGACTTACGAGATCTTCCTCAATGCAAATGCAATCCAAGACTCAGCCGGAAATGTGGCGGCAGGTGGGTTGCTGGGAACCTTCGAGGTAGACATCGCCAACTCTCCGGGGAATGATCGAACTCCGCCAACGGCGCAGTTGCTAAATACTGGGGCCGTATTTACAGATTTGAATGAACCCGTTGAGTTACTTGCGGCGTATGAGGACGATGTATTTATAGGCGCCATCAACAACGATGCGTTAAGTGTTTCAGGCCCAAATGGGGCGACGTTGTTTGCGTTTACCTCCAGTGGAGGCGGGTTTGGAAATCAATTGCGTACACGTAATTACTTTGTCTACCGCAACGATCAATTTGAACCGTTGAGCGCCGCCGACAACGGAATCTATACGGTGACGTTGAACGAAGATTCTATCTTTGACCAAGCCGGTAATTCTGCACCGGGCCAATTTCTCGGTACGTTTGAACTGCGATTCGGACTTGGCGTTGGATAGTTTGGATCGATGTGAGCTAGGCTCCAGCCGTTAACATGTTCTTGTGACGGGTTTTTAAATGAGTCGAAAATGCGGTTTGTGACATAAAACCCAATGCTGGTGTCGAAAATTTCCCTATGAGGTGCCAGCGCGGTAGAATAGATCGATCGTTATCGAGAAAATGACGATAAACTTGATGACGAGACGTGATATTTGGGTGAGTGGTTGAAGGTTGCTCGTTGGCTGCCGTTGGATCAATCGACACACGACTGAGGGGATTGGGCAATGGCTTCACAAACAACATCAAAGACACCCGCTAAGCCGCATTCCAAAGTTCAGACGTACGTCAACCGACAACTGGACAGAACGAGACGCCAGGTCAAATCAACCGATTTGATTACGCGCCTGATCGTCGGTGTGTTGTTGGTTTTGGCGATGTTGCAAATCTTTGCCATCATTGATGCGTGGGTTTGGTCATTCAATCCAGCTGCGCGATGGCTCTGTTTCCTTTCTTTGCTGGGAGCGATCGCTGCCTATGGCGTACTCGCCGTTGCGCCGTTGTTTATGCGGAAAATTCATCCGGACTATGCCGCGAAAATGATCGAGGACGAAAGGCCGTCCTTCAAAAACAGTTTGTTAAACTACGTTTCCCTGCGGAAGCAACCCGCGCGAACTCACACGGCAATCATGGACGCCGTTTCAAAACAGGCGGCTCTCGATTTGCAGACCGTTCCCGACGACGCAGCAGTAGACCAGTCCAGCATCATCCGATCGGGAACGATTCTGCTGGGGCTGATCGGAT
>CALKXO010000108.1 GCA_938003615.1 uncultured Pirellulaceae bacterium
GATCGGGATGACCGCGATCGATTGTTTCCAAAGTCACCAACGGAGACCATCGGAGAGGCTTGAAGTTGTTTCGAATCGATCGTCAGGTGAGTTCCCGAACGTCGGTGCGAGATCACCAACACGTTGTGTTTCGTCATAAGCGGTTGGCCTCTAATTGATCACTGTTTAAGCTGAGGTCATTACTGCTTAAGTTGAAATCGAATCAGCAGTCACACCAATTTGATTTTCAAACCGTCGTAGCCTACTTCAACTCCCGACGGCAGAACCGGATTAACACGTTTGTAGTCCATGCTGCATGAACAGTGTGTAAAGTAGGTCTGCCGCGGTTTAAGTTGATCGACAATCTCCAGCGCCTGTTCGATATTGAAATGCGTCACGTGAGGATCCGGGCGAAGCGCATCCAACACCAAAGTATCGAGCCCCTGTAACATCGCCATGCTAGAATCGGGAATTTGGCTGACGTCCGTACAGTAAGCAACATTGCCGATACGGAATCCCAGCACATCAAAATTGGGCCCATGCTTCAGTGGCACCGGAAGCACTGCAGCGCCAAGCACTTCGAAGGACTCACCGCCTTCAATCTGATGCATCTCAACCGATGGCGCTGCGCCGGCGTGAGTTTTCGGCCCATCACAGAACGCGTAGTCAAATGCTTTTTCCAAACGTCGGCGCACTACCGGCGTGGAATAGATTGGTACGGCGTGGCCTAAATAGAATTGGAACAAACGTAGATCGTCGAATCCCATCACATGGTCACTGTGTTCGTGCGTGTAGGCAACCGCGTGAACGATGCCAATTTTCTCTCGCAACAACTGCGTCCTTAAATCGGGCGCAGTATCGATCAGCAGGTTTCCCTCCGGCAGGCCCAAAATCACGCTACAGCGTGTCCGATTGTTTTTCGGATCGCCGCTAGTACAGACGTCGCAACGACACCCCATCGCCGGAACGCCGACAGAGGTGCCTGTCCCCAGAAGAATCATTTGCCCAGAGATATCTGTTGTTAGAGGTTGTTTCTTCACAGGAGAGGGAGCAATTTTGAACGGGAGTCGACTAGTAACGGGACATACTGCGACGCATTTTATGCTTGAAATATTTGACGGCAAAGATGGCTTATCAGATTTGGCGATCCCCTACAAAGAGCCCTGTTCTCGTGGAATTGGATGTGTTTTAGCGTGGCGCTTTACCCGCAGAGAGCCAGCAGAGGCAAAGTTAGCGTCGACGCGTGAAGAAAGCTTCGATACTCTGACAACCCATGAGCGTCCCACAACGCCGAAAACTGACCTCGAAAAGAACAGCTCCGATTTGGACCAGCTGTGTTTCGCAAACGTAAATCAAAACAGAACCAGCCTTCGCACGCTTCTACGATTAAGGACGACCTGAGAGCCACACGGCGGACTGGAATTCGCACAGCAATTTTAGTCACGGCTCTAGTTTCGGGTGTCGTTCCTGGGTTCTTCATGTTGTTCAGTTCGCACGATAGTGCCATTCCATTTTGCAACACCTTTGGCAGATGTGGTCCATTGCACTGCTGACTTATCCACTGACCATCGTCGTGGCAGCACTCACGAACTTGCGCAAACGCGGCTTTTTAGGGTTCGGCAACCTACTGCTGACCATTTCGGTTGTGATCTTCTGCGGCAGTGTCGGCAACGTGCTCGGCGCTCTCGGTGGCGCGTGGCAAAACCAACAACCCTATGAGCAAACTCCGTCTCGATTTGGGGCGCCGGCGCAACTGCAGTATCAGAGCGCTCAGTATCAAATGTCGTTTGCTTCAATCGCTCCGCCGACGACAAACTCGAAAACCAATGAGCGCGGCCTGCGACTTGGCCTTCCGAAGGCCTGCCTTGCATTCTTTTCCAGCTACTACCAAACCTACGGCTTTCGCACATTCCTAGCGTCGGTGATTGTCGGCATGTTTGCTGGCACTACTGCCAATCGTTTTCTAAACCATGTGCCGCAAAACCGTCGCACTGCAGCTGGGCTGGCAAAATCAATTCTTCAATCAAGCGAACGGCCTTCCTAAATTCCTCCTAATCGGGCTGCTTCACTGGCTCGATAAAGCGGCTCAGATAGCACAAACCAGATAGCACAAACCAGATAGCGCAAACCAGATAGCGCGACCCATTCTCCTTACGGCCGATCTGAGTTGTTGCCCCCTTACAAGCTGGCAACGTCGCTGGTAAAAGAGCCAGCATACAAAATGGCCCAATATTGCCGCTTCGGCACACAAATTGCCCACGTATACCACAACAAATCCGTGGCATGACAACATTTGGCAGGTGCTCAAGAAAGAGAAGCGCTACCATTGCTTGATAAATCCCTCATTTCCCCATGGATTTGCATGGTAAAACGGGGTTTTGATCTCCGTTGACCCGGCCCGTGAATCCTTATAATCTGTTGGCAGGTAATGATTTACGGAAAATGGATAAACACGGCGAGCGCCGTGCCGTCCGCGCCCAACCTGCGCTTTGCCGATATAAACCGACATAAACAATCGCCGCGACCAATTCGTGGCTGGAAATTCATCATGGAATTCTTGGAAAAAGTCTGGGACAACACCACTCACGTTTGTGGGGGCCTCGTCCGTGGATTTGAACGTACGGTTACGAACCTATTTGGTTCGTCCAACGCGCGGCAAGTCAAAAAGTATCAATCCAAAGTCGATGCCATCACTCAGCTTGAAGGCAAGTACGAGGCGATGACCGATGCCGAACTAGTGGCTCAGACGCACGAGTTTCAGGACCGTCTGGCCAATGGCGAAACGACCGACGATATTCTGGTTGAAGCATTTGCCGTCTGCCGCGAGGGTGGGAAGCGTTTCCTCCAAATGCGTCACTACGACGTGCAGATGATTGGCGGCATGGTTCTCCACAGCGGATCGGTCGCCGAGATGGTCACCGGTGAAGGTAAAACACTAGTCGCAACGCTGCCGACCTATCTCAACGCACTCGAACGCCGAGGCGTTCACGTCATTACCGTCAACGACTACTTGGCTCGTCGCGATATGGAGTGGATGGCGCCTCTCTATATGGGATTGGGCCTGACCGTTAGCGCCATTCAAAGCAACATGCCGGCAGCCGACCGCCAAAAAGCGTACGAATGCGATATCACTTACGGAACGAACAACGAATTTGGTTTTGATTACCTGCGCGACAACATGCGACCGGCCGCGCGCGGTGATGACCGATTCCCCAAACAAGCTCAGCAAACTCAAGGTCCACTGGCTTTTGCGATCATTGATGAAGTTGACAACATTCTGATCGACGAAGCGCGAACTCCGCTGATCATCTCCGGACCAGCTCACCAAAACCCATCGAAATACGCCGAGGCCGATCGCATTGCGCGAGCGCTCGAACGTGAAGT
This sequence comes from uncultured Pirellulaceae bacterium, assembly GCA_938003615.1. Lineage (GTDB taxonomy): Bacteria > Planctomycetota > Planctomycetia > Pirellulales > Pirellulaceae > Mariniblastus. The sequence continues at coordinate 3,364 of CALKXO010000108.1, forward strand.
TGATTATGTCGTCAACGAGAAGGATCATACCGCAACGCTAACCGAAGACGGGATCCGCAAAGCGGAAAAAATGGCTGGCGTTGAGTCGTTCTACACTGCCGGCAACATGGACTGGCCACACTTGATCGACAACTCGCTTAAAGCGCATGGCCTGTACGTCGCCGACGTGAACTACGTCGTCAAAGAGGGGCAAGTTGTCATTGTCGATGAATTCACCGGTCGTTTGATGGAAGGGCGTCAATGGAGCGACGGTCTGCATCAAGCCGTTGAGGCCAAAGAAGGCGTTAAAATCAAAGAAGAAACGCAAACCCTCGCCACAATCACGCTGCAGAACTACTTTAAGCTGTACGACAAGATCTGTGGTATGACGGGTACGGCGATGACCGAGGCCGAGGAATTTTACAAGATCTACGGCCTCGATGTGGTGGCAATTCCGACCAATCGCCCGCTGCAACGGCGCGAGTACTCCGACCTGATTTTCTGCAACGAAAAATACAAGTGGGAAGCCGTCGCCAACGAGATCGAAGACTATCACCGTCACGAGATGGTGTTCCTTAAAAACGGTGAGTTCATCGCTGGAAAAATCATCTCGCAAAACGACGAAGAGATCGTGCTGAAGGACCGGTACGACGACGAAGAACATGCGTTTGCGATGTCAAAAGTCGAGCGCGTTCAGTTGCCAGGACGCCCAATCTTGATCGGTACGGTTTCCATCGAAAAGAGTGAAACGCTCTCAGGACTGCTGGACAAACGCGGCATCAAGCACGAGGTACTCAATGCGAAACACCACAAACGTGAGGCCGAGATTGTTGCCCAAGCCGGTCGATTCGACGCCGTCACGATCGCCACCAACATGGCCGGTCGTGGTACCGACATTATCATGGGCGGTAACCCAGAAAACATGGCGTGGGCGCAGCTGCAAACCAAATACGCGACGCGCTTGGACGTGCCGCTAGATGAGTGGGACAGCTTGGTTGAGGAAATCGATCAAGCTCATCAAATGTCCGAGATGGGCGAAAAAGTTAAAAGCCGCGGTGGCCTACATGTCTTGGGAACCGAACGCCATGATGCTCGCCGGATCGACCTGCAGTTACGCGGGCGTTGTGGTCGTCAGGGTGATCCCGGAAGCAGTCGTTTCTTCCTGTCGCTTGACGACGACTTGATGCGAATCTTCGCCGGTCCGTTTGTCAAACGCATGTTGGAGATGGGTGGTTTCACCGGTTCCGAGCCGATGGAAAGCCGTATGGTTTCCCGCCGCATTGATGGTGCTCAAAAGAAACGCGAAGAGTACAACTTCGAAGCGCGTAAGAGCCTGCTGGAGTACGACGAAGTGATGGACGAACAGCGCAAGCGCGTTTACCGCTTCCGCCAGCGGATCTTAGACGGCGTCAGCTGCCGCGAGATTGTTCAAGACATGATCGAGGACCAGATCGAGAACTTCCTTGATACGATTCTCGATGAAGGTTACGGGCGGGACATTTTCTCTCGTCACGCGGCGTCAGTTCTTTCAGTGGAGTACCTCGAACCCAAGGCGTTCCGAAACCTGAAGCCCGACGAAGCGATTCGCATCGCGCGCGATGAGGCTAGTCGTCAGGCCGAAACGGATATCCTTGGGCAAATCGAGCAAGATTTACCGCTTTCCGAAGAAGAAGCGGAATGGAACTGGAACAACCTGCGTTCGTTCATGAAGACGCGCTGGAATCTCGATTTCAGTGAAAAGGATCTCAAAAATATCAGCCGCGACCGCTTGGATGAAAGACTCATTGGCGATGCTCGCAGAGTGATCGAAACGGTCGAAATCGACGGTGCCGACGTGATGCTGGACGAAGAGTATGGACTCAAATCGGCGCAGGCGTGGGCGCGAGCGAAATTTGGAATCGACATCGACATCGAAGCGCTCAAAGACACTCCAATAGAAGATGTCAAAGCACATTTCGCTGAAAAAGCTGTTGCCAAGTATTTGGAAAAAGAAGCCGTCTATCCTGTGATGGCCGGCATGTACCGTTTCGTCAAACCCAAAACTGCTCAGACCCGCGCGTTGTTAGATGCCGAGGGCTTAGTCACTTGGGCCAGTCGGCGGTTCGAAACTGAAATGATCGTTGACGACCTCGACAACAAAAAGGGTGAGGACATTCACAACCTGCTGTTGGAGAAAAGCCATCAGCGTCAGCAACAGGCGATCACGTCTATCGAGACGCTTCAGGGCCAACTGGAAAAGATGAATGCGAACGGCGAAGTGCCGCTCAAGAATGCTAACGGTGCAGCCACATCACTGACGTCGTGGTTCAAGGAATCGATCGACTATGATCTGGATCTGAAGACTTACGAACGGATGGACTACGAGCAATTGGAACAACGGCTCGAAGCGATCGTCGAAGATCATTATCATCCGGAATTCCGCCGGATGGAACGCATGGTGCTGCTGGAGATTGTGGACAGTGCTTGGAAAGATCACTTGCTGGCGATGGATTACTTGCGTAGTGCAGTCCGCCAAATGGGCATGGCTCAACTGGATCCAAAAGTCGAATACAAACGCCAGGGCATGGAGATGTTCAAAGGTCTGTGGTCTTCGATCGGCGAGCGCGTCACCGATCTGGTTTTCCGCGTGGAACAGTTGAACGAAGATTTCGTTAGCCACACACTAACCGAGACTTCGGCACGACATGAAGAGTTCGAAGAGAAGCTTCCTGAACCGCGACAGCAATCCAACATGCAACGACAACAGGAGGAGGCAATTGCAAATTCTGGTGGTGAGAAAAAGACAATGCAGTCGCTTCGCAACGTCGGACCCAAGGTCAAACGAAACGACCCCTGCCCTTGTGGCAGTGGCAAGAAGCACAAGAGCTGTTGTTTGAGGAAGTAGACAACCAACTCTAGTGGAGTTTCAGAACTGAGTTGACATGTAGTGGGATTCGCCAGAATTCCTGATCAGCCAAGGATTTCTGGCGAAATCCACTACGCTTAACTGATCATTTTAGCGCTGACAAACCACTCGTGCGGCCATAGAAGTCGCACCAGTACTAGTGGTTTGTCAAAGCTAAAAATTAGGATCTCGCATGTTAGCCGTTTGGGCGCTAGCCCCGGTTTTGCGCGACGGAACCGTGGCTAGTGCCAAAACAGCTAACTCCAAAATTGAACTTTGACTAACCACAAAGCGAAGCACAAACCCGCAGCGCGAATATATAACCAGTGCCGGGAAACATTCACTCGGCATACGCTTCGGGCGAATATGACTGCAACCGGGAAGGATCCCATGGGCCTGCTTTTGAATTTGATCTACCTATCAGCCATGGTGCTTCTGAGCCCGTGGCTTGTTTGGCGGGTTGTCGTTCAAAAAAAGAATCGCCAAGGATTTGCACAGAAGTTCTTTGGCATGGTTCCATGTCGGTCGGGCGACCGCCAATGCCTGTGGTTTCATGCCGTCAGTGTTGGAGAAGTAAAACTTCTCAAACCGGTCATCGACCGGATTTTGGAACGTTCTCCTGAAATTGAAATCGTCGTTTCTTCGACAACGCAGACAGGTCGACAGTTGGCTGCGGAGCTTTATCCTGAGCATCTGACGTTCTACAGTCCTTCGGATTTTTCGTGGGCACTCAAACGCGCTTTTAATCGCATTCGTCCGACAGCAATCGTATTGGCCGAACTTGAACTCTGGCCAAACCTGATCTCAATTGCCTCCAAACGCCAAATTGACGTATGCGTGATCAACGGCAGATTGAGTGAAAAAAGCGCGCGTGGCTACAGTCGATTTTCGTTTTTAGTCCGTCCGATGTTTGAGAAGCTTTCTTGGGTTGGTGCGCAGTCGCAAAACTACGCCGAGCGTTTTGTTCGCAATGGCTGTGAGCCAAACCGGGTCTCGGTTACCGGCAGCGTCAAATTCGATGGCGTTGAGACCAACCGTAAGAACCCGACCTCACGACGACTCGCGGCAATTGCGAGTCAGGCAGGGATCGGCAGAAAGTGCTTTGTCTTCGTCGCCGGCAGCACTCAGCCAGAAGAAGACTTAATGGCAGCGCAGGCTTGGAAATCGGCAGTGAAATCTAACAGTAAGCTGCGCTTGATTTTGGTTCCTCGTCATCCATCGCGTGTCAGCAAGCTGACGGAATCCCTTGACGGCATCGGCGTACCGTGGGTATTGCGATCATCGATCAATGAAGCGACACGCACTCCTAGCGGTTCGGAAATTCGAGGCGCGCGTAGCGGCAACAACCAAGCGGTGTTGATTGTCGATGTGATTGGTGAACTGTCAGGATGGTGGGGACTGGCCAACAGCGGATTTGTTGGCGGCAGCATAGGCGGCCGAGGCGGCCAAAGCATGATCGAACCGGCGGGTTTTGGTGTGCCCGTTTGCTTTGGGCCAAATACCAGCAATTTCTCAGACACGGTCGACCAATTGGTCGACAACGAAGCGGCCGAAGTCGTTCACGACGGCAAGCAATTATTGGCATTTATGCAGTGGTCGTTTCAGATGCCAGAACTTGCAATCGCGATGGGGCAGCGCGCTCAAATGGTGGTCGAACGCAACAAAGGAGCCACTGAAGGCACCGTTACTGGAATTTTTTTGGCGGCCGGACTCACAAAACCAGATGCGACTCGGGAACATCGTACAGCGGCAAACGCCAATAATGCCGCTTGAATCGGCAAGAGCACAAGCGAAGCTCAGCACGGCCATCAGACGCCGTGCTTCTGTTTTACAATGCTGACTTGCGTCGGCGAGCCAGTCCACCGATCAGAAGCAGTCCAATTAAAGAGGCGGCCGAGGGTTCTGGAACACTAAATGCTTGAAACGTAATGCGTTCCAATCCCGCACCATTGCCACTAACGTGCGTGAGGGTAAACGCGTCACCAAGGCCGATCGTTTGACCGATCGCTGCCAAGTCAGTTCCTGGCGTCGAAGCATTAGTGATCGTGA
>CALKXO010000109.1 GCA_938003615.1 uncultured Pirellulaceae bacterium
ATGCTTGCGAGCCGCATCATCGTTGACAATCCGGGAAAAGTTCCCGTTGGATCGGCTTCTCCTTCCCCAACAATTACAAGTTGGCAACGTCTTCGAAGCAACTCGATCGCTCCTAGGTTTTCGATATGACCGCCATCAGAAACATTCACCCATCTTGAATCATGACGTAGCCTGCTGGTCATCTCACGACCGAGCAAGCGTGATGGTGGGCGAAATTCTTTGGCTGAGGGGTGACGTTGGGAATTGCGTTGAGACATTGGAGTGTCGGGTAAAGTTTTAGAACGCATAAACGTGCTGACTCCAGTGCCCAAATAACCGCCCCCTGACACAGTCGAAAGGTAGTCAACCATTGGCAGCAACTGAAGTTCATCGAGTACTTGTAGCAATCCGAGGTTCACTGCTGCTGAGCGAATCCCACCGCCTGACAGAGACATTCCACACAGACGATATCGTTCGCAGGGCTTCTTCACCAACGATCGAAATGCTTCACTATCCGATGTGGCCGAATCTGAAGAAACATTTGTTCTGCGCTTGGCGATATCCAATAATTCAGCGCGAAAGACATCCTTAAAGTCGTTCGTGAACATCTTCGAAGTACGATCTTCTGGTTCTTCACCATCGGGTTCAGAGTTGGTGTCTGTTGTCGTAGCCAAATCACTAGGGTTCGGAACCCAGTATCCAAGACGAACATTGACCATCGTCAGCAGGAATGCCAATAGCGACATTGTGTACTGGCCCATGTTCGGTGCGGCTGCTGCCGCTGAGATCGCCATAGCAGAACCCGCCGTCATTTCAGGAGCTGCCTGCTCAAAACGCTCAGTTGAAATGTAGCCAGTGGATTCACCACCAACGAAGAGTTTGCTAAAAATGAAAAAGTCAGAATTTCGATCTCGAACGTTGAGTTCTTTGCTGCCTTGGAGATTAATTGCCGTGTTGATCAGGTGATAAGGAGCGATCGAGCATCCGGATTGTGGCTCGTAATCAGAGAGCTGTGAAAGTTTTACATGCCGTTCAGGCTCAACGTGCCCCGTGGAATTATCGTGGAGGATGAACGCTGCAGACAGTTTGTCTCGATAGAACCCATGAATTGAGGTCGCATTTGGATTTACGAAACAACTACAGAAGAATGCGATCGAGAAAAACAAAGTTAGCAACAACAGACACTTCCCAACCCAACCGTTAGCAAAGCGATTTTCGCTGACGGATTCAATGTCGTTAAGATTTCCGAATCGACCGTGAGCAACACGTCGGATGACGCGGGCACAGTACACTCCGTCATTTTGAGAAGTGAAAATGAACCGAGAAGCAACGATCTCCAAAAGGTCACCCCGCGTGAAATCTCTACCTGAACGCCTCGCATACAATCGGTTCAAGAATTGCTCTTTGGATTCTTGCGGCGGTTCATCCAGCTCTGTTTCGGGCGGAATGGTCGGATCAAACAATTCGGCAATAACGTGTTTTGCCATTGAAGCATCTGACGAGAAAAGTTTGTCGTTATCTGATACCGTAGCCTCTGCTTTCAATTTTCCTCCCAGAGCAGTCTCAATCAGTTGCCGTCTACACGCGGCCAAAGCGCGTTCAGCATCGGCACCCATCATTCCGCCGTCGAAACAGGGGGTTAGATTGATCGCATCCGCTTCTTGATCTTCATCAGCGATGCCACCGGATATTGACTTAATTCCGCATCGCTGAAAAATTGCTTGGCCGTCGATATCTCGCTCATTTTCAATCAAGAAACGGATGACTTCGCTGGTTCGTGCTGTACGACCGTTCAGTTTCAGCGTCGCAAATCCGTCGAACGCGGCACGAGTTGTGTCGCGATCAGTGAACCATTTGTCTTCAAGCATGCCCACAGCTTTTTCGGCCATATTTGGCAAGAGGGTCGAAAGCAATATTCGCAGCCTTACTCGTTCGACGTGTTTACGCAGTGATTCCTTTTCCAAAATGCGTGCGGAAAAAAGACGAGGTCCGCTGAGTGCCGCGTCTGGCGCGGATCGGTCGCGGTAATCATCCAATTCTTCATTTCGCTCTGGCATAAGTAAAAGGTATTCCATTGCGAGAGAAACGGGTAAGTACATCCTCGCTAATTCAGGTTCCAATCCAACCATGGCCAACTCGGTATCTTGTAGCCATTTTTCGAGTTCTTCGGCGGTAGCTGATCTCATGTCGGGGAGCATCACGGTGAATGAGGACTCAAGAATATGTCTCAATACTCGTTCCAGCACGACACTCTGGAATTCGGTTGGCTCGTTGTTATCACGCTTAGCCATCGTTATGAAATTTCTAGATCCAGTATCTGTGAGAGTCCGAAGTAGAATGGCTTGTGATCGGACGTCTCGGTCAGAAAGCGTTTCGACTCGTTCTAGGAAGTTCCCTGCGCGTTCAAAGTGCTTTATCTCTTGCGGAACGAAATCAGGCAGTGAGAAGGTGTCAAGAAATGTCTTCAGATACGATTTGTCGATAAGAAACTGTTGCGGAATCATCTCTTCCGCTGCCTGGCGTTTGTTGTCTCTCGCAACCATTAGTCGAGAGACCTGAGGGTCGACTGTTGCGACCGATGCTTCTGAATCCAAAGCACTTTTTTGAACAATCAAATCGGCTATTAGCGAATCGTTTTCCAGCAGGCTCTCTTCCGAAGACGTGAGTTTCAAGCCATCTATCACTCGTGCGAGCGGGCGAGTGAGCTTTCCCAGTTGATCCGGTGCGTTTCGGGTATCGTATTTGATCGCAGCGACGATAACGGGAGACACCGCGATCGCCAAAAGCATTATCAACCCACGAAAAATCACCTCGCGGCCCGTCCAAGCTCCGGCCCAACCTGCGCGAGACATCGAGACGACAAAAGATACGAGGAGAACAAGAACACAGATGTAAGGAGTCCAGATCCTCCAATCGTAAACAGGCAAGCCATAAAAGAAAAAATTAGCAACTCGGAGTACAACGCCCCAGACCAAAACAATGCTGACGGCCGCGGCCAAAATGATCAGCGCAGTCTTCATGAGCTCTGAAGAGCGAGGCAAAAACTTCAGCAACCCTCCAAGTGTCGTGATCGCGGCAACAATTGTTGCGAAACACTCTTTGATGCCGAAACTGCCTGTGAAGGAACTTTTTCGAAACGCCTCAATTACGTGCGGCGATAGCTCAACTAAAAGCGCGACACCGACAGCTGCAAGAATCAATCCTGCAAAATTCCCTCTAACGCCTCTCAGAAACCAGTTGAAATTCGAGAATACTTGGTTGATCAAGCCAGCGTCAACTTTGCCGGCTTCAGTTGCATTGATTTCATTCCGATGGCAGGTGTATCCGGCGTACAAGGAAATGATTGCCAAGAACACAAGAACGGCCTGAATAATCTGCCCCAGACAAGAAGAGGAGAGTTCTAATGTGAAGCTCATCAGCCAGAGGTAGACGGAAGCACAAGCAACTGCCACGTTCAATGCAAAAATGTCTGCAAGCCGCCCCAGTTTTCCAACGGTAGTCGTTGGTAATGCGAATCGCGACCCAGTTTCATAGCCGAAAAACAAAAGCAAGGCACTCAAGCCATACAGCAAAAACCACTTGGTGAATGCAAACGGGTTGTTGTAAAGCTGCGAATGCCACCCACCGAGAAGTGCTCCAGCGAGAATTAAGACAGGCATCAAAATCAACAAGTTACCGAACACGCCTCGCACGTAAATCGCGATCGCCCCAAGCGAATTCAAAGCCCCGCCGACAGCCAAATAGTTTGAATGGTTCCTCAACCACGTCAAATACTTCGACTCTTCATTGGTGTCAGAAAGCGCGAATGGAAATTTGCCTCGCTGGGGACCACTGGAGGCTGGCGTCGCTTCGGGACTGGTATTCTGTGACATGGCGTCGGCCTACAAAGTAAGTTGTATGTAGCAACTCGCCCGAGAGCGAGTTAAGACCAATCCTGCGACTCCAACCGTTCCTTACGTTGCTGCCAATCTGGCAAGATGCGACTAAGGGTGCGGTAGAATCGCGGGCTCTGGTCGTGAATTTTCAAATGGCGTAATGCATGATTGATGCATGTGCTGTGCCATTGCTTCGGAATTAGAATTCCCACAAAAGGTGCACTTATAACCTAACAGATCCAGAAATGAGTTTGTGGTTCACAAATAGATTTGCATTGCAGTTAGTCAACCAGCACTCTTTAAGAGTGCTTTACTTAAAACGACAATGATGGCCGCTACTCCCCAAGCCCCGCAAGCGCCTGATACTGGCTGAAGTAAACTTCTGCTGCTTTGCTTCTGGCGAAAAGAATTGTGCGAGTTGGTGGAATGACTTTGAAAGCATCTATGCCGGGATCAATCGTGTAGGCTCGGCGTTTGGCGATGAAGCCGCGGGCGTGACAAAAGTTGTTTGGGTCTTTTTTCGGGTGGCGCTCAAGCTTCGTTTTGCCACACTGTAACTTCGTGGCAATACAATCGTCCAAAATTTGATCGACCTCCTCACAAGATTGTGTGCCGGATTGCAGTGGGCGCTCCGCAGCCGGGTATAGAAAGAGTATGCGGGGAACTGCATCGCCGAAAACGTAGGCTTTGTCCCAAATATTGATCAGGTTTTGGATCCCGGGCATGAAATTGCTTTGAGCCGAGCCACGTTTTCCAGCCATTAAATAGTCGAACAAATGCAAACAGTTTGAGAACTTCAGTGCTCGGCCCACCAGATTCTCGATCTCTGACTCCGCAAGTTCATTCAGCGGTCTCTCTGGTTCAATCAGACTAGTTCGCAGCTTCTCGAACGCGCTGTCCTGTAGTTCATCAATTCTAACGAGCTCTTCATTGGGAATTGCCTCTGCCTCCACTGCTTCTCGATTGGCATCACTAACAAAAACCCCATCCGGATTCGATTTGCCGTACAACTCATTTGCTTGGCCTGCAAAACCACTATGTTCAATGCGATCTTCCAGCCGACCAAATGCTGCCACGTGGCGTTTCCAGTCTTTTTTCAGTTCTTGCAACGCGAGAAGAACACGTTGCCCAAGCTTTGTGTCGAGCCCGGAAGCTGCTTTGATGGCCTGATCCAGAAGCGAGTTCGATTTTGCCTTGTCGATCCAAACACCATTCGTTGCCAAGCCTTTCAAAAGAGCTACGGCTTTGTCCCGAGTCGTCGAGTCTTGA
>CALKXO010000110.1 GCA_938003615.1 uncultured Pirellulaceae bacterium
AACCGATGGCGTGTTCTCCAATAAATGGTCTTGCCCCAAACGGGTAAAATTCGCTAAAGACGACACCCTCACTACCGATATAGCAGAGTCGATATGCGGATTTCATTTGCAACACTGTTGATTGTCACCATTCTACTTCCATCAGGATGTAATTCTGACTTGCGCTGCCGACGCGAAACGGCGCTGTTACGCGCCGAGTACCTGGACCTTGAAGACAAATATTACTCGCTTTTAGCGCAGTCCGATGGGGGAACAACCGAGGGGGGAATAACCGAGGGGTCAACGAACATCGACAATTCGGTAACGATGGCATCGGGATATGAAAACGCAATCGTCCTCGATTCCGGTCTACCTGTCGGCTCCGGGGTTATCGTCGATCAAGGTGCAATGTCGCAAAACCTAGCGACTCCAGAAATCTCCTACTACGACCAAACGCCCGGTTATCAGAACTCAGGACAAGTCATTGGAACAGCCGTGGGCCCGGGAATGACCTATGGCGGCGTGATCAACTCCGCTCCAGTGGCTACGCCAACACTTGCGGCGCCACTGATCAACGACCAATCAAACGAGTCAGGTAGCTCAACGGAATCACTACCTGTGCCGGGCGGGATTGAATCCGATGGCAATCGTGGCCTACGTGACAGCCTATTTGACGAGACGGAACCGCTTCCTTCCATTGAGTCGCCTTCAAAAGAATCCGTCATTGGCGAGTTTGATGGAATTTCGATTCTCGATCCCAGTGCACCGCGCTTGGAAGCTGAATTTGCTGCCTCTTCCAAAACAATCGGTCAGGTTTCAAAAGTCCAAATCAATTCGTCCGTCAGTCGCGGAGAGAACACCGATGGAATTGCCGGCGATGACGAATTGCGACTGCTTGTACAACCTATGACAGCCAGTGGCGACGTCATCGAACAAGCGGGAAATTTGACGATCAGCGTTGTCGATCCAGCTGCCGAACAAGGGCAACAGCAGGTCGGATACTGGGAATTCGTCAGATCGGAAACTGAGCTGTTTTTCGCAAGAGACGAATTTGACAACCGTGGCTTGTTACTGAAGTTGCCGTGGACCAATGAACCTCCAGCCAACGCAAATCTGAACGTCTATGTGCGTTATGAAACGGCAACCGGCGATGTCATCGAAACCACCGGAGATGTCACGATTGATCCACCGGGATTGTCACTCGATAATATCGCGACCGAAACGTTCGAAACGCCCTCGTCTTCGTCTTCGTCCGGGGACTGGTACAGGGGACAGGCGCGACAACGACGTTCGCGCGATGCGTCCACTCAAACCTCATCGATCAAGACACGGCCCATCCGCAGCACACAGCCATCTCAGCAAAGCGACGACTACTACCGCCGCCCCGCTTGGAAACCGGTCAGGTAATCACACGTTCTTTAGAAGCTATCCCGAAACTTCGTCGCAGATTGCACATTCTTGACGCGCCCGTCTAAAGGCAGATCTAAAGGCAGATCTAAAGGTGGGATAGGCTTCCAGCCTGTCAAAATTGTTTTAAGGATGTCAGGCTGGAAACGCTGGAAGCCTATCCCACCACTTTTTTTCGTGGGCATCAGGAACTCTTGCCCGTCGTCACTATCTTGTTGCACTCGGCTAAGAGTTCCTGTCCGAGCCGACGTTTCAGGATAGTTACTTGGCTTAGCTTAATACTCATTGCTCATTGAGACGTTTTGAAAGTTCTCAACCGGAGCGTATAGCGTCGGCACTTCTGCATAAGACACGCCGGCCCAGCCATCGGCGATATTGAGTTGTTGAATCACCAATGAGTAACCGTTCAAATTGTTTTGCAATCGAGCAGGAATGGTTTCGAACGTGTACTGCTTCGGCAACACCACGGTAAAGATTGCCCTAACGGCGATCTGGTCTCCCAAGCGAAAACGCCGTCCCTTCACTTCGATAGGGCTGTGCTGCGCTAGATGAACCTGGGAACCGACCACTTCGGGCGTATAGCTGGAGGCGATGGTGATGTTCCGCCACTTCTTGCCTTTTTTCCCAACCTGAAGAGACTTCAAATTCAGTTCAACGCGCACTTTGCCGTCCCGCAGATCGACTCGAATCGGATCGTAGTTGGCGAACTCAAATGTGGCATCGCGCTTGGATTCTCGTGTGGTCGACTCGGGATTGAATCCAATCACATCGGCCAAATGCGCCAACAAAGCCTCCGGGGTAAACGTACGTGCCGAGATTTCGATTCGCTCGATCATGTTGTTCAGTAGTGACTGATGAAGCTGAACACCCATGTAGTCACTTTCGGCATCGGCGGGCCGCGGGGAATTGGCTGCCATCTGATCTAGGCCCGCCAAACGATATCGCATGACAAGCCGTTGATGGGTTGTCGCCATCTGCAGTGCCTCTGGATCCAAATCCATCGCAATCAGGGGGCTGAGTAGGTTAGTTTTCAAGTACGCCTGCATCAGGGCAACTTTTTCTTGAACGCCTTCCTCCAACTGCTGCCGTGCCGAGCCTTCCACTTTTTCTTCCAACAACATATTGGCACGCGGTGCCTGCTCAGCGACTTGCTTACGTGCAATACGACGCGCAATCCAGTTGACAACAGGAAATGGGTCCAGCCTCGAACGCATCCCGATCAGACGCTGATTCGCGTCAGCGTGGGCAACGGAACTCTGCCCGTCCAAATTTCCGAATCGATCGATGGCAAAACGCTTGAACCCTTGGAATTTTGCCAAACCTGAATTGCGAACCTCAAACCCGCTTTTGGTTGCGACGGTATCCGAATCGACGCGCCCGTTGGTTTTGAGTTCCAAATGCAATCGCGTCGGGTCGGGAATCAGTTGGACAGACAGCGAATTTTGGATATGTGAATGTCCGTTGACGTCGGCTCCCATGACGCGTTCGTTAACGGGCTGTTGGACCGATGGTGAAGCCGGGATCAAACGGTTAAGCATTCGATCGGAAACGGTTAGACGAATATTGGCGTTCCGATAGTGGGTTTGAATTTCTCGAGCAGCCTGTTGGTTTCGAGGATCGTCGGACCACAAGAGATTTTGGAATTGGTCGTTGATGTAGTGAGCCGCTAGTCCAGAAGGCTTGTGTTCGAATTTCTCGATAGCTTTGATCAGACGATAGTGATCGACGGGCCCTGATGCTGCGGTCTTCAATAATTGGATGTCATCCGTATTGAGCATCTGATAGACGTATGCGCTCTGCAACGGACCGAGCGACGGCGAGTACAATCTAATCAGCGATTGACGCGCGGCTTTTTTCTGTTGCGCACTGTCAGGCGTCATGGCACCGAATGCTTTTTCGACATTGGCAAGTCTGAGATAGTTTTTCCAGCCGTCATCAAAACGATCAAACGAAATGCGCTTCCCTGACACCAACGAGAATGGCGAATCGAGGGTTGTTTGAGATGGCGGCGATTGATGCAGCGCCGTCCAAATTGCCACTCGTTTGGAGATGTCATAATGCAAACGTCGAAGTTCACTGGTAAGCTTCAGCGCCGCCGGCAGATCGGGAAACCGCTGGCTGACAATGGTAATGATTTGGTCAAGCTCCACTAGCTTTTGAGAGAACTGCCGCAGCAGCGTTCCACTTTCATTTGAGAGAATATCTTTCTCAGCAAGCAACAAATCCACTAGTTGCTTCGTCTCACCTGACCACTGGCGAGTGACGCCGATCGCCTCTAAGACCGTTAGCCGAGCAACGATATCAACGGGTTTCACCCATGCGCTTCGAGATGATTTCGAGCGATTGGAACTAGCCGTTTTGGAATTAGCCATTTTGGCCGCTGCTGACAGGACGTCCTCTTCTGCAGACGCCAGCTGTAAAGTGGGTGACGGGGCAGCCGAGTTTAGCGGCTTGATCGATTCGATTCGAACGGGGGGGGAGACCGGCGCCTTGGTCAACTTGGTCGCATCGGTCGCCGCAGTCTGCGGTGCAGTTGCAAATGAATCGGCAAATGCATGGACGGATTCATTCAAAAACAACCCGCAGGTCAGCGTTAAGATAGCAAGAACCCAAATGCCCGGCCGAGGCATTTTGAGGCTTGGAATACTGCCAGTCGTTTTCAGCATAAACGGCTTGTTGAGGTCGTATGGTGGATTGGGCGGAGCGTTTCGGAGAGCGCCAATGTTGGCGCTGGCCAGTCGAACAAAAATATCCCGTGCTACTCGACAAAACACGATGGGCAGTTGTCTTAACAATTGATTCATCGGTGCGTTTTTCCAGTCCACTCGATGGAGAAATCGCAAACGTGCACTCAATTTCGCTAGCAAGCCTTCATCGCTGATAAAGTTTACCGATACCGCAGGCTTAACCGATTTTGCGACGTCAGATATGGCCAACTTTGGGTGGCACAACGCCCCGTTGTGGAGACGCAGACTTTTACTCGACCAACTCGACCAATTCAAACAACGTAGGGCGACTGAGCATGGCGTCGGAGCGCACTGGCGGCACCTGAATAGACAGCAGATGCAACCCGTCCTTGATCGAGGCAGGAATCTCAACCATCTCGGTAATGGTTTTCGCCGACCAAGCCTCAGCCAAATTCTTCGACGCTTGATCGACATTCCAGAAGCGGTGATGGTTGTTCAACTGGCCACCATCTTCCAACCGATCAATCGAGGGGAACTCCACTAACAAATGAGCCACTCTCCGGTGATTTAGTAGCTCGATTGCGTCGGCCGTAAAATACGGCGGGACACCGGATTCAAATGACCAAGGAGCAGTGGCCCTAGCAGAGTCATCGCGCGAAATACGGAGGATCAGCGATTTCGTTTCGGCAGAACTCCACGCCGCGTAGTGGATCGGTAAATGTAGCGCAGCATTGGCCAATGCAGTGTTGATCGCCGCAGCACACACGAGTCGATCATCGGAACCGGCATGGTCAGTAAATCTCTCATCGAGTTTCGTGACGTCGGCCACTGCAGAAGTTTCCAGCGTCAGCACTAGCGCCAGTTGTAGTCCCGTCGGAACAATGGCGTCTACTGTTGGAAGAACTTTAGCCTCGGTCGCCGGTATTAGGTGCATCAGCGTTTCGGTGTGGGTACCCACGCAGTGCGGGTTGATTTTCAGGACGTTAACATTGCACGGTCCGCCTGATGAAACATCGCCCACAAAGTCCCCATCCCGAAAGACTGCTGATTGGGCGTTGGGCGAACCCATATCAAACGGCGAGTCAGTTGCCGAAATCTGAATCGTTCTGGCAATTGATTTACCGGTCGAGAGGTCAGCGCGAAAAACTTGTCCGCTAAGTTTCACTTCAGCTTCCATTGCATTGCTCTACTTTATATTTTTTAGTTCTGATTGAGGTGGCAATTTCATGATGAGCGAATTCTCGGGGAAGTTCGGGGGAAGCATCTGCTGATCTAACTCGTCTGTTCACAGATCGACCAAGTACCCATCATGAAACCTCGGGGCTGACAGGCGTGGCCAAGCTACGACGAGCTTTCGGGACAGGTTCTAACTTTCCAGTTCACTCAACTTTGGAAAATCCTTTTTCAACACGGCAACTCGCGCAGGCGTATAGTGCCTGACTTCCCACTGTTGGTTGTTGGGTAACAGCACCGGATCAAAGCGGTTGTCCGACTCAACCAAAAACACGCTCTCTGCAGGTGCCGCATCGACTAGACCGGAAATCATTACACTCAATTCTTCCCAACGATCGACGTAGAAATCGTAAGGTGGGCAGCACATCACAACCCAAGGCTCAGTCGGCCAAGTGTCCGGTTGTTTTAGGAATTGGCGACACCAAAAAAATGAGTCACCTGCACTCACCTCCACCGCCAAATTCTCGTCCAAGGACCGCGCGTTTTCTTGAATGATCTTAACTGTCGGAAAGTGTCTTTCGACCAAGATGGCCCGGGACGCCCCCCGGCTAATCGCTTCCAGCCCCATCGCTCCGGTGCCAGCAAAAAGATCGAAAGCCGCCTTGCCCTTGATATAGCCACCCACAAGATTGAAAACTGCCTCCCGAATATTGTCCTTCATAGGACGCGTGATTAGATCGCCTGAGTAAGAGATTTGCCGCCCCCGGAATCTTCCCCCTACAATACGCAACTTGCCCTCGTCGGCTGATGGACGTTGACTTTTCCAATCTTTCAGATTTTTCCCACGACGGAATTTCGGCATTGTCTTACTTTGTGCTCAGTTCTCATTCAAATAAAGCGGTAGCTGGCTATATTATGAGTCACC
Source organism: uncultured Pirellulaceae bacterium (assembly GCA_938003615.1). Lineage (GTDB taxonomy): Bacteria > Planctomycetota > Planctomycetia > Pirellulales > Pirellulaceae > Mariniblastus. Next base: position 6,172 of record CALKXO010000110.1, read on the forward strand.
ACGAGCAATCTTGACAGTCGCCGGTTCTTAGGAAACGCCGAATAGAACATCTTTGAGCCACCGCCAGTTACTTTCAAAAAATATGTCTTTGCCCACAACTTCTAATTCATTGTCCCCCGCATCAAAACCAGTCGAGTTGCAAACTGAAGCGCCGTTCAATGCGCTGGTTAAATTGCCGTGTACCGCGGTCTGTTTGCTTGCAGCGATGTTTCTGTGGTTGGCACCTGCTGCCGTTGAAGGTCAAGAGAAAGCACTGCCTCAGGGCGATCTGGCTCAGTACGATTACTTCGTCGACCAGCTTCGGAGCAGTGTCGCCGACACCCACGCAGCGAGCCTCCAGTTCTACGTCAATGGTTTAGAAGACTCCTACCACTGGAAGGACCAATGGCGGGCGGGGATGGACAAGACGAACCGCTTGTTGGCAGATTTTCGAGCAACGGCGTGTCGCATCTACGCAAGTGATCTTCAGCAACCGGAATCGCTTGATTCCATGATTGGACCTATCATCGAAGAAATGTATGCATCGAATCAGCTGCAGGATCTTGACGTGGCGATGGAAAAGACTCTCGCGGCTAACCCAGATGATATTGAGCAAAAAAAGAAGCTGGCAATGGTCTATCTGAAGACGAACCGTTTCCAACAGGCCTTCGACATGATCACGAGCATCGATCCAACCAAGATTGGCGAATTTGACAAGGCAGATCAGAACTCGTTGGTGGGCTTGCCCAGCCTCGTTCGCGCCTATGCAAAAGAGTTGGAGATTCGTGAACAAGAAGAACAGGCCAATGACCTACCACGTGTCGAGCTGGCAACGTCCAGCGGAACAATGGTGGTTGAATTATTCGAAAACGAAGCTCCGGAGACCGTTGCCAATTTCATCTCTCTAGTTGAGGCCGGACACTACAACAACGCGCTCTTCCACCGAGTCATTCCGAACTTCATGGCCCAGTGCGGTCGCTTTTCTGAGAACAACACGCCGCTAAACATTGGCTACACCATCAATGATGAATTCAAAAACAAGAACTTCCGCAGACATTTCTGCGGGTCTCTGAGCATGGCCAATACCGGGCGGCCGAATTCAGGAAGTTCTCAGTTCTTCATCAATCTTGTTCCAACCTCCTACCTTGATGGCAAGCACACCGTGTTTGGCACAGTGATCGAAGGTGCCGCCGCCTACCAGAGAATTACATTAACGCACAAACTGGATGAAAAAGAAGGAGAGTCAGCTATTGATTCTGCTGCTCCCGACAAAATCCTTTCGGCTAGAGTGCTGCGTAAACGTGACCACGCCTACCAACCTGTAAAGGCCAGTCGTTAGTCGAAAGAGAGCCTATCGATTCAACCCTATTTTTGACCCCTTAGTTTCGTTGCCTGTCCCTACTCCGCTGTCAGGCGCCCGTCACATGCCTCGCCCCATGTGTTTTGTAAATCTTGTTATTCGAGTTCACCATGAAAGACGTTTTCAAAATCCCACTGTTTGCCACAGCAATTGTGATTGTTTTGATGCTTGTGGGCGATTCTCTGGCGCAAACTAATCGCCGGTCATCTCGTTCCGGATCATCGACGCGCGATGGGGCTTCTGCGCGCTCATCGCAGCGCGATGGGGCTTCTGCGCGAAGCCGTAACAGCACGAACAATCGTCAAGCGCTCCCAGTCAAGGCGTCCGATGAACCGCTCAGCCCTGAGGCCCAAACCGCCATTGAAGAGCTGAAGATCATCCGGAATAAACTACAAGCCAATCGCAGACAGATCGACAAAATGTTCCGCGAAATGCCGATCGGATTTGCCAGCGCTCAGATGGAAAAGCAAAAAGAGATCGACGCCGCAAAAGAAGAAGCAGTATTGCTCAATAGCCAGAGGATCGAAAAAGGGATCGAGATATTTCGACTCGCCCCGCTGAGAGAAGCCGCTTCCACACGCATTGTGATGCAGAAACTCGCCGAGTCTCTTTCTCCGACAGCTCCTACGTCACATTTTGCTCCCAAAATGGCCATGGAAATTTCGAGTCTGCTACTTGAGCAGGAAAACATTTCTTGGCAATTGCTGATGAAGTCATTCAAAGCCTGTTATGCAGTTCAAAACTTTGAACAGGCAAGCATGATTCTGGACCGGCTCGAAGAGCATGGTCCAGTCAAGGACGTTTACTACGAGGTGCTCGAAGAGACAAGTCAGGCATGGCAAGATGAACTGATCATTCGTCGCTTGGAGACCGCGACGGGAGATTTACCCTACGCCATTGTGGAAACCACCGAAGGGAAATTCATTATTGAACTGTTTGAGAATCAGGCCACCTTCACCGTATATGACTTCGTCTCTCGCGCTGAGAGCGGGTATTACGATGGTCTGCCATTCCATTGGGTGCGTCCCGGAGAGTTCTCGCGCGTCGGGTGGTCACTGCAAACGCGTGCTCCGGCCAATGACACGATCTCTTCAGAAGCCCTTAAAGAAAAAGCGCGAAAGCACTTTGCAGGCTCTGTTTCGATGGTCAGCAATGACGGACAAACGACCAGTTCAGTCTTTCAAATTTGTCATCAGCCCATGTTGGAATTCAACGGAAAACATACGGTCTTTGGTAGGATCGTTGACTTCAAAGAAACCGCTGAAGGGGAAACTGAATCTGAAAGTGCACTCGATATTGTTTACCGACTCAATACGATTGATGGCAATCGGTTTACAGCCGACCTTCCCAGCGCATCCAAAATCATCAAAATCACAATCAAAAACAAAAGAGCCCACGATTACAACTCGTCCGTTGCCGACGCGCAGCCCTCGGGAATCCGTCCGACGGTTATTCAGACGGGTAACCGCGGCGAGACGGCCACCTCTTTCGACCTATTGCCTCAAGGTGACTCGCAGAATTAGCTGAAGTGGCAGTCACCAAAACATAGGTGATTGCCCAATTCGAAGACGACCCAATTCGAAGACGACCTAATTGGCGTCTTCTACATTGTCAGTTTGACAAATCTATTGCGGCTGGTTTTGACCGGCCTTTGTCCTATCAAGATTCCGTAAAAGTCCACGAAAAACGATGCCAAACCAAACGTTCCTCTCTCCATTCTCGATGACGCGCTCAGTTCTTGCCGGTAGGTTTCTGCACTGCAATCGATTGGCAGTCGTTCTTGCGATGGTTTTTGTCGCGTTTGCTGCAATGCCTGCCTCAGCACAATCCTCCGGTGACCAAGTTGCAGAGCTTCAAAAGAAACTGGAAGCACTCAACGGCCAGATGACGACCCTGAAAGAGAAACTTGACCTCGGAGAAGGCAATCTCGACAACATGCAAAAGGACTATGCCGAAGCGCTGCTAGACGCAAATGAAGTGATTGCGTCCCTTCTCGATGCATGTCTTGATGCGATCGAGAAAGATCCATCCAACCAAGCCAACATTCGTACAGTAATGGGAATTCTGCTTAATGAAGCGGACGCCGGTCGAGATGGAAAAGTCCTCCGCTCTTGTGACCGATTGATCAAAGCCGGGGCCAATAAGGCCTACTTCAACTATGCCGCACGAGCAGAACGCATCTCGCTCAAGGCCAGAGAAATTTTCGACGAAGTGCTAATTCGCCAACGTGAGCACAAGGCCAACGATCTTCCTCAAGTCCTGATCAAGACCACCAAAGGCGACATCACGGTCGAGCTGTACGAGAATGAGGCTCCGCAAACCGTTGGCAATTTTATCAGCCTTGTGGAAAGCGGATTCTACTCAAAATCTCTGTTTCATCGCGTCATCGATAACTTTATGGCGCAGGTGGGCGGCCCAAAGAAAGACAACGAGGGCGACGACGATCCGGGCTACGAGATTTACGACGAACACAAAAATCCCGACACGCGCCCACACTTCTCCGGCGTGCTCAGCATGGCAAACACAGGCGCTCCCAATTCGGGAAGCAGCCAGTTCTTCATAACATTCACGCGCACGACCCCTCTTGATGGAAAACACACCGTCTTTGGCCGAGTGATTGATGGACACGAAATTGTTGATCGAATCGTTCGCACGCAAATCGAAATCAATGGGCAATTTACAGCGGTACCCAATGCCAGCCCCGACTACATCGAATCTGCGACCGTTATCCGAAAACGCGACCACAAGTATCGGCCACGAAAGGTAGGTGAACCTGAAGAGACCGACGAGCCCAAGCGACCGGCAGTAACTCCTGAGTCAAAGCCGTTTGAAGAAGCCGCTGGTGATGTTACTGACGTTCCCTCTGATTCGTAGGCCGCTGTGATACGTTCGCAACGCGCTCAAATCGTCCGGGACCGCTTGGCGGAACTGTACCCCGCCCCTCCCGTGCCTCTGGACCACACCAATGCGTTTACGCTATTGGTCGCGGTCCTGCTGTCCGCTCAGTGCACCGACGAGCGCGTCAACCAAGTCACGCCAGCCCTTTTCAAGCTGGCCGATTCTGCCAAAAAAATGACTCGCGTGCCGGTCGAGAAAATTCTCGAAATCATCCGGCCCTGTGGACTTTCGCCGAAGAAATCCAAAGCGATCGCGGGGCTCTCTGTCATTCTTGTTGATCAATACGGCGGCGAGGTACCGGCGGATTTCGAAGCGCTAGAGAGCTTACCGGGTGTGGGGCACAAAACGGCCAGCGTCGTCATGGCTCAGGCATTCGGCGTTCCGGCCTTTCCTGTCGATACCCATATCCATCGATTGGCTCAACGCTGGGGCCTGACCAATGGTAAGAACGTCAAACAAACCGAAGCCGATCTGAAGAAACTGTTTCCTGAAGAATGTTGGAACGATCTCCACTTGCAGATCATTTTCTACGGCCGCGAGTTCTGCACGGCGCGAGGATGCAATGGTCTGGTGTGTGAACTGTGTCGCACGTGCTATCCAAACCGCAAGTCACCGAAGATTGTCAATAAACCGTAGTTTGCAAGCATTAGGAATTAGGAATTAGGAATTAGGAATTGAAACCTGAAACCTGAAAACTGAAAACTGAAAACTGAAAACTGAAAACTGTGAACTACTCCACCGGATAATTATCATCCCACTCTTTCACCTCCGAGTGTCCCAATTTCCCGACGCTTTGCGCGACGACCATGGTCACTGCTGCGTCGCCCGTCACGTTAACCGCCGTGCGGCACATATCCAGCGGGCGGTCTATCGCAAAAATCAACGCCAGCCCATAGGCGGGAACGTTGATGGCCTCCAACACCACGACCAGCATCACCATTCCCGCTCCGGGGACGGCTGCTGACCCGATCGAGGCCAGCGTTGCCGTCATGACGATGGTGAGTTGATCGCCCAACGTCAAATCCATCCCTAACACTTGGGCGATGAACACCGCGGCTACCGATTGATAGAGACTCGTTCCGTCCATGTTAATCGTCGCCCCAATGGGAAGCACAAAACTGCTCACCTCACGATCAACCCCCAAGTGTTCTTCCACACGTTCCATCGTCACCGGTAGCGTCGCAGCACTGGAGCTGGTGGAAAACGCCAACATCTGCGCCGGCAGGATTCCTTTCAAAAAGAACCCATAACTCTTCCCCGTAAGCATCACCACTGCCAACGGATACACCACGAGCAACATGATCAGCAAACCGGCAACCACACACATGCCGTAGTACAGCAACGCCACTAGTAACTGCGCGTCTTCCGACTCAACCACCAACGCTGCCAAAAGCGCCAACACACCAAACGGCGAAGCCAACATGATCAAATCGATCAACTTCAGAATCACTTCGTTAACGCCGTCAAAGAAAAGCTTCACCGGTGCCGATTTTTCGGGTTCAACAAGGATCATTCCCACACCAAAAAAAATCGCAAAGAAGATCACCTTCAGCATCGACCCATTGTCGGCGGCCGACCGAATCACATTGTCCGGAACCATTTCGACTAGCGGCGACAACGGGCCTTTTTCTTTTTGCGCGCCGGCAGACGCTTCTTTGTCAGATGCCTTATGCGAGAACTTTTCAACGAGATTTTCGCGCGTCTCGTTGCTGATTGCCATCCCGGGCCGCGCTAGATTAACAACCAGCAGCCCCAGCAACACCGCGATCAGTGTCGTGACGACGTACAACCCCAGCGTTCTAAATCCCATTTGGGAAAGCTTGGACAGATCCTTGAGATCCGAAACACCCTTAATCAGCGATGCCACGATCAATGGGATCGCAATCATCTTCAACGCGTTGATAAACATGGTGCCGAAAGGCTTGATCCAGTCCACAACCCATTGCTGGGCCGGAAACGCCGGTGAATCGATGGCCGTTGCGGCCAAGCCAAGCAGAATCCCGACGACCATCCCGATCAGGATTTTCCAGTGCAGCGCAAGTCCTCGCATCGATCTCTCCATCATTTCACGGATGTTCCGTCAGTCGCATCGTGATAGATGGTCGGCGTTGTCGGCGCTGATGTCAATCTGGCTTGTTCTTTGGATCGCCTCATGGTGGCCGATCTCGCCAGAGATTGGAAAGTTTTCCCGTAAGGCATCCAAAGTCTGGCGACTTCGGCTACGCTAAAGTGGTGGCAAGGATGTAAAGTGAGTGGCATTGGCTCGCGCCCAAACGCTTCAGGCGAGTTGCCCTAGACGCAAGAGAAACCCACCAAACATTGGCTTGAATGCGCGGATCGAGATGCGACTATTATTCAACCGTATTTGGGTCATCCTTGCCATAGCGACCGCGGAATTCTTCTACAGGATATTTCGCCCGGTTTAATTCCATCTTCCGCTTCATCACAGACGCGACATCGATGTCCAATTCGTTGGCAATCGCCATTGCATAGCACAACACATCCGCCAGCTCTTCGCCAACGGCAACCTTCTTCTCCGGATCTGGCGTACGAGATTCGTCACCATCGATCCATTGGAAATGCTCCATCAACTCAGCCGCCTCAATCGCCAGCGCCATGCTGATATTTTTGGGGCTGTGGAACTTGCTCCAATTACGTTGCTCGACAAACGTCCGTACCATTTGGCGAATCGCCATTACGGTCGTCTGATCGTCGCTGGAAATCAAATCATCAATCGTCATGCTGCCTACTGGATAAATATTCCGCCAGAGTTGCCCGACGTGTTGAGAATCGAATCACGGTCGGCCACTCTTTCTAAACTTGCGGGGACGCTCTCTAAAGTCGCCACCGGAGCCGCCGATGGAAACTCGCCAGCATACCACTGGTTCCATGCCCCCATTTGCTGCTGCCACGAGTCGCCGTCGCTGCCGACATCGGAACCCGTCCAATGAGCCAGCAGACCTGACGCGGCCGTTGCATCACCTTGCAAGCGATACCCCAACTCAATGACATCTCGATAGTGAATAGGATCCTTTGGACGCCGTTGAACCGTGGCCAGTTTTTCAAGAATCTCTTTGCCGGTCGCGTCATCTACAATTGGCAAACTACTAACCAAGTAAGACCAGTTGTCACTTCCCGGATCAAGGGCCAGCCCAATTGCCAGATCGGCTCGCCGACTCGGCTCGTTGTCAAAGGACTCTCGCAACCATGCGAAAGAAGCCTCCGAACCATGTTGAGCCAACAGCGCGATGATTCCCAGCCGAACTTTTTTCGCAGCGTGGTCCTCACGACCAACCAACTTCTGGTCAAGCGTCCTCAAGGAAGCAGCCAGCTCATCAGTCAGCGGGTTTGGCATTTTGTAGAACGATTCGACAACCACTTCGGGCCACTTGTCTCCGCCAGCGATGATGTCTTTCAAACTCGCCTTGCGCGGATCGATGGTTGTTTCTTCAGCAGCAACGCTTACGTTCGCATTGAAGGCTCTACTACTAGGAGTACCCTTTAATTCTGCCATTGCTCGGGATAATGCCATTCGCGTCGTGCCAGAGAGCGTATTGGCAGAATTTTGAAAATGCATCACGGCATGCGACTTCTCAGCCGCCGAAGTCGTCGGTGCTTGCAACCAAGTTGCCAAGCGGCCGTCCAAATCTCCAGCATCTAAACCGGAGAGAATCTTGACCAGTTCCATGTTGATTTCAGGACTTCCTGCAGGAAACTCTTCGCCAAGGCGATGCACAAATGCGGGTATCTTCGCAGACTCGACCTTTCCTTGTGCCACCGTGACTTGAACCAGTCGTAACAGATCCAAAAAGTCCTCGTCGCTTAGAAATCCATCGAGCGCTTCACTGCATTCAGACAGGACAACATAGGCATTTTCCAAGTTAGGTTCCGCAGTCATCAATGCGAGAGAGGAATTCAGGTAGAGGCGAACGTCTTGGCTGTTGACCAAGTCGGACCGCCATTGGCTGGCGTCCAAACGTTCCAGCAACCGCCGCGCTGTCGCAGTTTCGATTCGGTCAGCCGATCGAAGCAAATGAGTCAGTTGAGTATGCTTCAGCGGCAAGTCTGCTCGCAGCAGCGCCTCACAAGTTTTGCGGCGGACCATTGCTGAAGGATCTCGAAGCATCCCAATCAACAATTGGTTATCGGCCGAACGTAGGCTGTTCCCACACATCCGGGCAGCTTGAGCACGAACGGCAGCAGATTCATCTTCAGTCAGTGTTTGCAGAATTGTGGTAGGAAGCTTCGGCCCGTAAAGAGCAGCCAACTGCATCGCACGAATGCGAAACTGCGGTGGATTGCGAGTCTCGGTCACAACACCGAGGATCGAATCTTTCCACTCCTGGCCCATCTGACGTCGGAGTTCGGCAATGTTCTGACGCGCCCAAGCTGAATTGGGCTGAGGGTGACGCATGACTTTCGCCAAGTCGTTCTCAAAAGTCATAATTCCAGCTGGGATCTGGCCATTCCAGCTCACCTTATAGACGCCGCCACTATTACCACTGCCTCCAGTGCTGAAGTACAGCGCCCCATCGGGACCGACTGCCAGATCGCACACATTAAGGGACTTACCAGATAGGAACGTCTCAGTCTGGCCAACATAACCGGCACCGGAAGGCTTGGGTTTGAGGGACAGGATTTTTCCTTGAGACCAGTCAGCCAAGAACAGTGCGTTTTGGAATTTTTTTGGAAAGGCAAGATGCTGATACACCACGGCACCTGCTGGAGAGCCTTGACCCGTTTCACAAACTGAAGGCGTTTGGTCGAGATAGTAACTAGCGAATTTTGACCAACCGCTGCGCCAGCCAAGCTCTGCTCCAGCGGTCACATTAAATACCATTGGCGGTCGATACCAGGTCGTTTCGCGATCGGTTTCCACTTCACTATCGTGGATAAACAATTCACCATTTTGGTCGAACGCCAAATCGTAGGCATTGTGAATTCCACCGGCGACTGTCTCGGGGCGACTTCCGTCAACACCCACACGCACCACGGTACCGCCATGCAACGCAGCGTTTCCGCGATGAACGCGCGGGTGTTGGCGATTGGGCTGCAGGTCACCTTGGTAAGCAGATTGGTAAGGGCTTCGTCGAGAAACGGTATTCTTCAACCGACTCTCGTTACCCACAACCACATACAGCATGCCATCGGGGCCAAGGCTAACGCCATGAGGTCCGTGCTCACCCAGTTCACCGGTAAACTTCAGCAGTGTGTCTGCAATTTCAGCCTGACCGTCGCCGTCCTTGTCAGCCAAACGATACAGGGCCTGTCCATCTGGACCTTCACCGGTGACAAAAACATCACCATTGAGCGGCAGGATACCTTGGCAGGAACTGACCTCATTGCAAAACACGCGCACTTGTTTCTGAACAGGCTGGTTTTCTCCGGGAGATTGAGCGACAAGGTCCGCAATCAACAACGGACCGCCTTCTTGAGAGAGCAGCAACTGCCCGTATTCGTTGAACTCCATCGCGATGACCGAACCGGCCTGTCGACCGTTGAGAACCGTGGTCACGCTAAATTCGGGATTGACCTTGATGCCTGGCGGAACGTCGACAGCCTTGGGTACCGGACGCATGGGAGCCGATTTTCTTGCCACACTGACTTGAGACGTAATCGCCGGAACCACTGGTGGGACACTGTCCGATCCGCCAACGATGGTCGGCGTAGAAACCGGTGCGCTGTCGCGCGGGGAAAAGGAACTGCGGGCAACGTCTGTTAGTTTGACTTCCTTGGTCGTCGACGCCAACGGTGCACGGACTACGTCCGGCACAAAAGAAGAATCTTCTTTAACCGTCTCTACCATTTCGACGGCTTCTTTCACCTCGGCCGCAACCGCGGTTTCAGCGTCGTTCTTCACTTTGGCAAACGCCGCCACGGATGCCGTCATTGCCGCATCGTTGGCAGCCGTTTCTGGCTGCATGGGGGAGAGCTTGACCCGTGATTTACTTGTTGTGTTCCATCCTCTATCGTTTGCTTCAACCGCTAGGCTGCCGCCCGCACGATTTCGTTTTGCAGCTCCGCCAAAGACGGCAACTTGAGGTGCGTGCCCGTTTACTCCAGCATCACGGTTGATTGCTTTGGATGTCAACCAGCTTTTCGCGTTAAAGCTGTTCTTGTGCCACTCATGAGCTTTGGCGGTGTAACTGCGCCAAGTACTATCGGACCGCAAAACTCTATAGCGCGCTTCGCCCACTTCTTTGATTCGCATTTTCATCGCAAAACCGACATGGCGACTATCAAGATGCTTCACCCGAACCGCGATCACGTTGGTTCCAGATTCTAGAAACGGCGTTGGATCAAGTTTCGTAGGCATTCCAAATGACTGCCCTGTTGCGATCATTTCACCATTGATAAATAGCTCGAATTCATCGCCGGCAGCGAGCGTCAGCTCAGCCTTCTGCGGTTTGAGAAGCGTAAACTTTTTTCGAAAATAGACCTCGCCTTGATTCGCGGCCGAGCTGACATCGAGCCTTGGAGACCATATCCAATCCGCATCGATCTTGTCTGCTTGCGTCGCGCGTGCTGTGACGCCCGCCGCAGAAGAACCTGATTGTGCTTGAACCGAGTCAACCAACGGTGACAGGGTGGCCAAAGTCACAAGACCCATGACGGCTTTGTTCAGCAGCGGACGCCAACGGGTATGCGGACCCTTGGCGGCAAAATCGGCCAGATTAAAACCGGTGCGAACTTGATAGCGATCTTCCATGATCATCTCTTGAATTGCATAAAATAGGCAAAATACATTGGGTGACTGCCAGCATAAAATCTACAGGCGCTTGTGAAACGCAATACCCTCCCCCGATTTATCGTCAGAACCTACGTGCCCAGTTTGGTGAACTTTGCCGGTTATGCTGATTTCGTCAAAAATTACACCTGTCCCAATTTGGGCATGCGATTCTGGCCGTGATCTCAGATTTCCCCAGCCTTCGAGTGAGAAATTTTTGCGGTAAAAACCGAGTTAAAACGATTCTCTGTTTGAAAGAAAATGGGGCTCAAACTAAAGTAGTGATGGGCCTTTTTAGTGCCCGTTTCCCACCAAACCGTTCAGTCCAGCTAATTTGCCAACTTTGGATAACCAAAATGCCACGAAAACCTCAGCTCTTCTCGATTCTGAACTCCAACCAATCGACCAGAAAGCAACGCTCTGGTCAGAGTCAGAATAATACGACCTATTCAAAGCTTGAAGTCAGAAACCTGCTGGCGACCTTGGCCTTCAATCCCACCAATGGCGTTCTCAGCATCAACGGAACTGCGGCAGCAGATGTCATCGACATCACCCAGGCGGACACCACCGTCAGCGTTGTCGTGGACGGTGCCGCAGCACAGGAATTTGACGGCACACTTATTAACCAATTTTTGTTCACCGGTGAAGCGGGCGACGATTCAATCACCAACAGCACGAACATTCGTTTGGTCGCGTTGGCAGGCCCAGGCAATGACACCCTCATCGGTGGCTCGGCTGATGACATCCTGATTGGTCAGCTTGGCAACGACATCATCTCCGGCGGCGATGGCGACGACATCTTGGGGGGCAACGATGGCAACGACATACTCAACGGCAATGCGGGTAACGACGATCTACGCGGCGGCATCGGCGCTGACACCCTCGACGGTGGCGTCGGCAACGATATTTTGCGTGGCGGCGACGGCGATGATAACCTCGAAGGGGGTGAAGGGGACGACCGCATCAATGGAGGCGCCGGACTCGACACGATCACCGACACTGCGGGCGATGATTCAGTTTTAGCGGGCTCCGGCAACGACATCGTCAATACTGGGATTGGTGACGATTTCGTCTTTGGCGATCGAGGCAACGATGTGATCAGTGGTGGCGAAGGCAACGACCGAATCGTTGGCGGCGCCGGTGACGACACGCTCAACGGCGACGAAGGCGACGATCGCCTGTATGGCACCGACGGCTCAGACATCATCAACGGTGGTGACGGCAATGACCTAATTGGTGGCAACTCAGGAGACGACACACTTGCCGGTGATGCAGGCAACGACCGATTGGCCGGTGGCTCCGGCAGTGACAGACTCTCTGGTGGCGATGGAGAAGACAATCTCTTCGGAGAGCGTGGCGATGACAACATTTCAGGTGGCGCAGCGCGTGACCGAATCTTCGGCAGCCTTGGTCTCGACACCATCGACGGCGGCGAAGGTGACGACATTCTCGCTGGTGGCGAAGACAACGATACCATCATTGGCGGTCTCGGTAGCGATTTGATCTTCGGTGGCAGTGGCGATGACACCATTCGTGGTGGTGACGGTGCTGACTTTATCTATGGCCAAGCCGATAATGATACGGTTTTTGGTGGTGCTGAAATTGACATCATTCACGGCAACGACGGCAACGATATCCTTCATGGCGGAAACGGCAACGACCGTCTCTTTGGTCAAGACGGCGATGACCGACTCTTTGGAGAGGCTGGCCTTGACCGACTCTCAGGCCAAAACGGCAACGATGCACTCGTCGGTGGAAGTGGTGAAGCCAATCGACTCTCCGGTGGTGAAGGCAACGACCGATTTGTCTCAGCCACAGAAGATCTTATTTTTGATCGCAGTGGAGCCGACGCACTGCTCAAGTTCGTTGACGGATCGAGTAACTGGACTGACCTAGAAATTGAAGCGATCGACGATGGCCTAGATCGACTGGTGGCCGCGACAGGAACCACGCGTTTGCTGAAGGATCCACTAAGTGGTAACCCGTTAGTATTCGTAAAAGAAAACACGATCCCGCAAGGCGTTTCGCTGGCAACCAACACTTTGGTCGAAGTCGAGGAATTCATTTTCAATCCGGCAACTGGCCGATTAGAAGCCACGCCACGTTTGGAACGGCGTATCTCGTTTGCCGATTGGGCCGAGGAAGCACCCGGTGTATCGAATTTGAGAACGCTGGAAGTTCCACGCACGATCGCATTGGGATGGGCATCGCGCGAAGCAATCTCTGCCGTGATCCCATCGCAAACATCGTTCTGGAATCAGTTCTTGCGGTTGAGTGACTGGTTGGACACCAACCCAACGGTCAATCCAGACACATATTCGGTTTCTGGTGACGGCCAATGGTTCTACCGACAAGACAGTCTCTTTGCCGTTGATACGCAAGACGACGCAGCAAATCGCAATGAACTCGACGCACGTCTCAACCCACAAGAGGACTTCGCCAACACTTGGCAGTTGTTCTTCACTCCCGGTGAAACAGCGGAGAAGCAACGTCTCTCGGTAAAGCTAGAGAAAATTGACGATCTGTTCTCCATACTTGGAATCATCTAATCGAGAGAGTGTCGGCCGTTGGTAGCAAACGGACGAGCCATTTGAACCACCTGACCACGGTGCCGCCTAATGTCTAAAAACATAGGTGGCACCGTTTTTTGTTGTTCTTTTGTACGCATCTTTGACGCGCACGATGCACGGAGGCAACAAGCCGGTAGCGTATTGCGTTCATGACAGCGGGCCATCGCCTAATACCACTCACTTTAAGCCGGAGGCCGTCACAAGAGTTGCCGGTGACACAAAGGACATGCCGAAAAAGCAAATGGTCTTGGATAAGGTATTTGATCAGTCGGCCGTCGCCGAAAAGATTGGCAGCCGCAAGTATTAATCGATCGATGCCCATCCTCACCATCAACAATCTGAGGAAACGATTTCCGGGGTTCCTCGCCCTCGATGGAGTCGATTTCGAACTCAACTCTGGCGAAGTGCACGCCCTGATGGGAGAAAATGGAGCGGGGAAATCAACGCTGATCAAAGTGCTCACTGGCGTTCACTCACGTGACAGCGGCCAAAAAAAGATCGGCTACGATGGCACCTGCCGCCGGCGTTCTACGCGCTGTTGGGACTAGCGGGACTGTTGTTCAACCTGTTCTTTATTCCGTCGTTTTTTAAAATTCAAATGCGCGACGGTAACTTCTACGGTAGCCTTATCGATGTGCTCAACCGAGGTTCCATCGGTATGCTACTGGCAATCGGGATGACGCTGGTCGTTGCAACCGGTGGCGTCGATCTTTCGGTTGGTTCCATCGTCGCCATCGGCGGTACGCTGTTGAGTGGCGGCGTTGGTAACCTACTCGTTGCCGCCACGAGCCGATACAATCGGTGGCTGCAAAATTCCTCCCGATTTACGATCTCAAATAGTCTCCGATGACCTTCACTAATATTCTCGGTAGCACCGTCGTGGTTTTTCTGATCGTGGGAGTAGGCTGCCTAGCGCGCCGGACGAAGATGATCACCGATGAATCTGAAAAAGGACTGATGCGGTTGGTCATTTCTGTTCTGTTCCCTTGCTTTATTCTCTCCACTGTTCCAGGCAATCCTGCACTACAGCAGTCGTCAGTTGTTGCACTTGCATTAGGCGTTGGCATCGTGACGGCCGTGCTGTCATTCGGGATTTGCTATTGGATTGGCAAGCTGTGCGGCATCACCCAAGCGCGCGGACTCAACACGTTCGCGCTAGCAACCGCACTGCAGAACTATGGATTTATTCCCTTCCCAATGATTGCCAGCATTTTCCCTACCGAACAAGGCAACCAAATTAGCGGTGTTTTGTTTGTTCACAATTTGGGAATCGAAACGGCTCTATGGACCGCAGGTATCGTCGCGCTTAGCGGCTCGTTTTCCGGCGCTTGGAAGCGATTAATTAACCCTCCCTCGGTCGCAATCGTGGCCGGACTATTGATCAACGCAACCGGACTCTATCTTTACTTTCCCGAGTTTCTGATGCGTGTGATCCAAATGTTGGGCGTGTGCGCGATTCCAATGGGTTTAATATTGGTGGGGGCCACTCTTTTTGGCGTGATCGAACGCGAAAAATGGAAGACCGACTACCGCGCCGTCGGTCTTGCCGTCCTGTTAAGGTTTAGCGTGTTGCCGTTGTTGTTGATCGGATTTGCTGTGTGCATTGGAGCACTGGAGATTTCCCCCGAATTAAAAACCGTCTTGCTATTTCAAGCCGCGATGCCGTGCGCGACTTTTCCGATGTTACTGGCCAAACATTACGGCGGCCAGCCGCGCGTGGCGATGCAGGTTTGCCTCGTAACCTCCGCCGTCAGCCTTGTACTGACACCGCTGTTGTTGACCTGTTGGTTCTGGTTGTTGGAGAATTAGGAATTGAGAATCTTTGCATATATGAAACCACTGATGAACTCAGATAGACACCGATAGCGCGCGTCAATATCCGTGTTCATAAGTGTCCATCCGTGATTTTTATTCAACCGCGAGAAACACGCCGGTCCAAACCGAAAACCGAAAACCGAAAACCGAAAACCGAAAACCGAAAACTCACACTTCACACCGAGAACCATGAACAAAGACCGCCTGCTAGAACGTTTCCTTCAGTACGTCAAAATTGACACGACCGCAGTTGAGCAAACCGATGCGGTTCCCAGTAGCCCGGGGCAACTGGAAATTGGAAAACTGCTGGCCTCTCAGCTACGCGCGATGGGCCTTACCGATGTGACCCAAGACGCAAACGGAATTGTGATGGGCACAGTGCCTGCGACGTCCGAAGCGCCAACGGTTGCCTTCAACTCCCACGTTGACACATCACCAGACGCCAGCGGAAAAAACGTCCGGCCCAACGTGATCGAAAATTTTGATGGCCAAGACATCACGTTGGCCGCCGATCCGTCGATGGTCATCACGTCCGCCACCTGCCCACAGTTGGTCGAGGCCAAGGGAAAAACCATCATCACCACCGATGGCACCACGTTGCTTGGCGGTGACGACAAGGCGGGCGTTGCGATCATCATGGAACTGGCCTGCCACCTGATGGAAAATCCGGATATCCCGCACGGGGCAGTGCGAGTGGTGTTCACTTGTGACGAAGAAGTTGGTCGCGGGGTCGATCATGTCGACATTGGAAAAATTGACGCGGCAGTCTGTTATAACTTTGATGGCGGCGGCCACTCGATGGTCGACACTGAAACGTTCTCCGCCGATTTGGCCATTGTGACCATCAAAGGAGTCAACATTCATCCTTCGATCGGAAAAGATCGCATGGTCAGCGCCATCCGTGCGACCAGTCATTTCGTCGCCGCGCTGCCACCCGAACTGTCGCCTGAACGCACCGATGGTCGAGACGGTTTCTTGCATCCCTACGTGTTTCAGGGGGACGTCGCTGAAACAACGATCAGAATCTTACTGCGAGATTTTGAGACAGAAAAGCTGCGTGACTACGCAGATCTACTGAACCAAATTGCCGACAAGACTAGCGAAGCGTTTCCGGGGGCAACGGCGACGGTCGAGATTCGACCGCAGTATCGGAATATGGGCGAGGGCCTCGCTGCCGAGCCACGCGCGGTTGATTTTGCGGTCAAAGCCCATCAATTACTAGGCCGCCAAGCGGAAAAAACGATCATTCGCGGTGGCACCGACGGCTCCCGTTTGACCGAACTAGGGCTACCAACGCCGAACCTCTCCTCTGGGCAGCACAATATCCATTCGCCGCTGGAATGGGCCTGTTTGGACGAAATGGTTCAAGCCGCGGAAGTTGGGCTGGAAATTGTGAAACTTTGGGGGGCTGAAGGAGTTTAAAATGTGCTTCCTCCCTTTCAAATAGATGCAAATAAGCAAAAAACGATGAATCACATTCTAAAACACACAAATTTGAGTGCTTTACTGCTCGCCCTTATCCTTGGTATCAATCACGGAGCGACTCTGATGGCGCAGGACGATGCCCAACCGGAAAGCCAAGCCATAAATCAAGCCGACGCCCACTCACCGGCTGCTGAGGAAGCTGCGGTAAAAACGGCCGGGGTGCTGGATTTGAAAATGAACGCGATCGATGGCCAAGAAGTGGATCTCGCGGTCTACAAAGGTAAAGTCGTTGTGGTCGTCAATACGGCCAGCAAATGTGGATTCACTCGCCAATACAAACAGCTAGAGAAGATCCACAAGAAGCACCACGAGCAAGGATTGGTGATCTTGGGATTCCCTTGCAATCAGTTCGGCGGACAAGAACCGGGGGAAGAGAAAGAAATCGTCAAATTCTGTGAGGAGAAGTTTGGCGTGACGTTTGACTTGTTCGCCAAATCGGATGTCAACGGCGAAGAGCGCAACGAACTTTATAAATCTCTCTGCGATCTCGATCTACAACCCAAAGGCAAAGGCGACGTTAGCTGGAATTTTGAAAAATTTGTCATCAGTCGCGCTGGCCAACCCGTCGGCCGATTCGCCTCACGCGTCTCGCCAACGGACGATGAATTCGTCAGCCTATTGAAACAGGAACTGGCCAAAGAAGCGCCTGCCGCTGCTGCGACACCAGCGGTTACAAAAGAGTAAACTCCCAATTTTGCAAATCCCCCATCTCCCAATCTCGCACGGTGTAGAACCGCCAAGTAATTGATTCGGCTTCTTGTTGAGATGTGGTCATGCCCATCGGTCGCCGTCGCCTAGAGCTTCATCCAGATTCAATTCTGGGGTTTGGTTCCTCACGGAATTTAGTGGCGGCATTTCAGCAGCAGTTGGTTATCGATAGGTTCCTCTCTCCGTGGCTGTGAATTTTTCGCTAGGCATGTTTGTAGTACCGCCTTTAGGCATGTTTGTAGTACCGCCTTTAGGCGGAATGGAACCGGGATATCCTGTCAAATTCCGGCTAAAGCCGGTACTACGAACTGCTCAATCGATCCTTACAAAAGCAATGTCTCAAAAATTCACAACCTCTCCGAGAGGGATACGCCTCTCGGAATGAAGCGACTACTGATCGCTTAGTTTATGATCGCTCTAGGCCTAAATGAGTCGGCCATGGCCCTGAACCTCAGCTAGCGCCGCCGGGCTAACAGGCAATAGCACTCACTTCGCCCGCAAAACGGAAGCGTTAGGGCGCAAGCCTAGGGTGTTAAAAATCCGGTATCTTTGGAGTTTGGGCTTGCGCATGTATTGTTCCATGTTTTTAGGTGCACC
>CALKXO010000111.1 GCA_938003615.1 uncultured Pirellulaceae bacterium
GTCGCCTTCAGTCGGCAAAAAGATCAGCATGTCGCCATCGTCGTCTTCGGCAAGTTGCTGGCACGTGTCCGCGATATGATCGTAGAGATCGATTTGTTTTTCGTCCTCGGTCTCCTGAGGGCGATAGATGATCTCAACCGGATACGTCCGACCTTCCACGCTGATGATAGGGACTGGTTTACCAACGGCTTCTTCGAAGTGACGCGCAAAACTTTCGGTGTTGATCGTTGCAGAAGTAATCACCAGACGAAGACGAGGACGCTTGGCCAGTATGCGCGTCAAACTGCCCAATAAGAAATCAATATTTAGCGACCGCTCGTGAGCTTCATCGATAATGATCAAGTCATATCGATCGAGAAACCGGTCGGTCTGCGTTTCGGCCAGCAGAATTCCGTCGGTCATTAGTTTGACATAGGTTCGGTCTGACGTTTTGTCATCGAAGCGGATCTTGAAACCCACATCCGTTCCTTGAGCCGATCCCAACTGGGATGAGATACGCGCGGACACACCTCGTGCGGCAATTCGGCGTGGCTGCGTATGACCAATCAATCCAGAAATACCAAAACCGGCCTCCAATGCAATCAGAGGCAATTGAGTCGATTTTCCGCTGCCCGTTTCTCCACTGATAACGACGACTTGATTTTCAACAATCGCTTTTGCAATTTCGTCTTTGCGCTGATAGATCGGGAGTTCGGTATCGAACTTCAATTTCGGGACGCGCTGTTTACGGTCTTCCAAACGTTGACATGATGTCAGCACTGCTTCAGAAAATTTCTGCTGCACCTCCGGGGAACGATCCGCCAGTTTCAAGCCCTTGATCCGGCCATATTCTCGACGCAGACGAAACCGGTCCATCTGCATGGCCAAATCGATTGACTTGCCAAGTGTAGATAGATCGGGGGTGGAGAGTTGTTCGTCCAATGGGAAGATTGCTGTTGGCTGGTTTTACGGTGGGACTACAGAAAGGGCGTTGCAACGCGACTGGCTAGACGTGAACGGGGACAAATGCAAAACGGCTCCGCAGTGTAACTGGGAACCGGAATATTGTCTTGAATTTTTGTAGTTTGAAAACTACTCTTTCAACACCATATCGATACAAAGTACGGCAGCAAGGATCAATTGACGCACAGGTTGGTTCGGAGGAACTTCTTCAGAAACCTGCAAAACGTAGTTGTCGGCTGAAGTGAACAGCTCTTTGCCCAAGCCTGCCCATTTTTTGGAGACCGTAGCAAGTTCTGCAGTTCCTGACAGAAATTTGAACTCCCAACTGGTCCACTTGCCTTTGAGGTCGCACAATTTTTGGTCGTTAGCGTCAAGCACACTGAAAGCTCCGCCGATCGAGAAAAACTTTTGCTTGAAACCGCCAATTTTTTGGTTCTTCTCGTCGAAGACTTCCACCTTCGAGATGAACAAGGAGACGCCACGCTTGATCGTGATGATTGGGCGTCCATCAGGCAGCTGGATTTGGATTTCGAAAGGCGTGTAACGCTTCCAATCGGTGAACCGGAGCAACTTCGTAAACATGCCCAAATTGGGCTCGCGACACAAAAGCAACTGCGTGCCGGTGGCAGGGTCTAGAACATCAAAATTGTTGGCTGCCTTGAACATGCCAACGTGTTCTTTTACCAGATATACATTTCGTGCCAGAACCGGGTTCATCGTGTGCTCTCATCTCGTATTTAGTTGTAGGACATCCGCCAGCATGACATTTTAGCCGATGGTCCAAGGGCAATGTGCTTCGGCGAGAGAAAAATTACTGTGAAACGAGCGTCACCAGTTTTGCGTCACCCTGATAGACATCCGCCATTCCCAGCGCGACCTTTTGAACCTGCTGTCCGGTGGTTTTGCCAACCGCTTTGTATTGAATCGCCTCTTCCTGACCTGCCCCCAGAGATGACAGTTCCCATGAAATCGTGTTATCATCATCGTTGATCCACGCCTCACGATCCAATGTCGTAATTTTCAACCCCTTTGGAATGGCCAGCTGGACAACAATTCTCGACGCCTCACTGCGGTTTGGATTCTTAACAACGATCACGAAATCGCCCGTTTCGCCGGCAGCCAACATTACAGGCCCCTCGACATTGGCTGACAGTTTTGCATCGGCAGTCGACGGCCCAGCCCCAGTGGAAGCAGTGCCCTTATAAGAAACCTGCGTTGCTACGTTGGACGTGGCCGAATCCACTCCAGAGTCCGCAGTAGGAACGCTACTGGCAATGCCTCGCTTGGGAAGCGTCGCCCCTCGAAAGCTACGTTTGGTCTCAAGCGTGAGACTCGTTTCAAATGTCACGTCCACAGTCGTTGGTTGAATCTCAACCTCTAAAATTGATTTGGCTCCGGCCTTCAATTCATCGATGCGCACAATAGCGTGACGCGCGGTCGACGAAGCAGAATCGGCGACCACTTGTTTTAGGATGACGCCCGCTGGAACACGCAGATCCACGCGCGTGCTGGCGGCGTCCACGGTGCCAATGTTCTCGACCACAAACAAGTAACGGTTGGGATTACCCGGCTGAACAAATGGTGACCGCACGACAACTGATGGCGTCGCAGCAGCCAGCGGAAAATCGTTGGTCACGCCAACCGCCGTTTTGGTTGTTGCCACAGACGCCGTACTCGCCAGCGGTGTAATTTTTTCTGACGGCTTCGCCTCAGCCAAAACCGCTGGCAAATTAGCTTCAGCCACAGGACTGACGCTCGCATTTCTTGCCGACTCTTTCGCCAAATCTTTCACTTGATTCGCCAACGCCGCAGCAGCACTGTCCACCGGTCTTAGCGACAGCCTGCTACTTTTAACTTGCTGAACGTTTTGTGTTGGCGTTGTTGCGATGGTCGGCACAGCATTCGATCGCCCTCTCGGATTGAAAATCGGACGCTTGGCCAATTTCACGATGGGAGCGTCTGGAGCCGCCATCGGCTTCAGCGGGTTGTAAGAACGCGTTAGTCGCTGCACTGGCGCTTCGGGGGCCAATTCAAAAATGGATTTTTGAGCTTCTGCGTTAGCATTTTTAGGCACGCTCAATGATGACATCGGTAGCGGTGTCAAAGGGCTAAGCCGTTGAGCCAGTGATTCCGATGCGAAAGGCGCCGAAATTAGAAGAGCGGCACAAATCGTAGTAGTTTTTTTCCAAAGCGGCATTGAAGCGCTCCTGAGCAGGGTTTTCAGCAAGGCGTCCGTAAGATCGCTGGTGGATGGTCGTCTGAGTGACAGCCAAAGCTATCGATACGAAGGGCATAATCGGAAAAAACACCCATCGGTCTGCGTAAAAACCTCGCTGGTCGTCAAACTTTACCAGCCTTGGTGCAAAAAGAGCCCTTCGACAACCGGTCTCGCTAGCACTTAGAGGTCACCTGCATGGCAGAACGTCGAGATTCCTCGGGTTCTAACATGATGCTGGCAGCATTCACCTACTTCGAACGAAGGATTCTAAATTCTTGATCGGGGTGTGACCTAACGCGTCACTGGGGTGAGCGAAGATTGAAGTAGTCAGGGAGAGCAAGTCGCTTCTCCAACCAACCCCCTTTAAAGGATTAAAAACATGCTTGTTCTTTCACGAAAAGTTGACGACACCATCATCATTAGCGACACCATCAAGATTCAGGTGATCAAGATCAAAGGCAATACGATTCGTCTGGGTATTGAAGCGCCATCGGATGTCAAAATCCTCCGGGGCGAGCTGGCACCCTACGACATTAAGCCTACCCGAGGCACCGATTCAAAAGAGAAATCTCCTAGTAAGTCATCGGAGTCTCGATTTGCCAACAGCGCCACATCCATCGAATTCGAAGCGCACATTGATGATCTGACATCACTGCCGAATCCCTTCGTGGTGTCTCAGGCAAGCTAGTGAGCTGCCACGTGTGCAAGCATCCTGCACGCTTACATAAAAACAGACTGCCCGAATGTCACTGACGCTCGGGCGGTCTGAGAATCGAATCCGCTTTCTGGTAACTTGATGCCGGCATTGCTCAAACCAGCCACGTCTTCGCCCCACCAGCACTCAATGCTTGGCAGATTCGGTTGACTCAATCCTGCTTTCTTGGCCGCGGCACTTTCGATCCGCGTCGGTTAGAAGCTTTCCTGCCACGCCGCTTTCCTTTTTTACCTCCTGCAGAAGATTTTGATTCGACGCTGTCCAGCGGCTGCCCCATCGCATTTTTCAACTCGCCAATGCGATCCCGCAAAATGCCGGCGCGTTCAAATTCAAGATCCTCTGCCGCCTTCAGCATCTCGGTCTGCAGTTCTTCTACCAATTCTTCAGTAATGTAAACGGTTTTGTCATTTCGCGCTACGGCATCGGTGGCCTCTTTGCGACTGCGAATTGTCTGCGCGATGTCGGTTCCGATCGGCTTGATAATCGTCTGAGGAGTAAGTCCATGCTGTTCGTTATAGGCCATTTGAAGTTTGCGGCGACGCTCGGTCTCCTCCATCGCATTCTTCATTGCTTTGGTGACTTTGTCGCCATACAAAATCACGCGCGCGTTCACATTTCGAGCCGATCGACCGATCGTCTGAATTAGCGACGTTTCACTTCGCAAGAATCCCTGTTTATCGGCGTCGAGAATCGCCACAAGAGAAACTTCCGGAAGATCCAAGCCCTCACGAAGTAAGTTAACTCCAACCAGCACATCGAATTTCCCCATCCGCAAATCACGCAGATGCTCCACACGCTCAAACGCATCCAATTCGCTATGCATCCACTTACAAGCCACACCGTTGTCACACAGATAGGCCGACAGATCTTCGGCCAACCGTTTCGTTAGCGCCGTGACCAACACCCGATCACCGTCAGCAATCCGTAGTTTGATCTCACCCAAAAGATGCGCGACTTGACCGCTGGCCGGAACAACATCCACAATCGGATCCAGCAAGCCCGTGGGCCGAATGATCTGCTCAACCATCTCGCCACCAGTCTGCTCTAACTCGTAGTCGTTGGGCGTGGCCGAGACATAGACCACCTCATTCAAACGGTCTTCCCACTCCGCAAATTTGAAAGGACGGTTATCCATCGCGCTAGGCAGTCGAAAACCGTGTGAAACCAATGTCTCTTTCCGACTACGATCGCCAGCATACATCGCACCGATCTGCGAAACGGTAACGTGCGATTCATCGATAAACAGCAAGAAATCTTTGGGGAAGAAATTGTACAACGTCTCTGGCTCCTCCCCTTCAGCCCGACCTGCCAGATGCCGGCTATAGTTTTCGATTCCCGGGCAGTGCCCAACGTTCTCCAACATCTCAATGTCAAAACGGGTACGAGCATTCAATCGCTGCGCTTCTAAAAGCTTTCCTTCGTTCTGAAATTTTTCCAGCTGCTCCTTAAGCTCTTTCTTAATTCGCCGGACGCCTTGTTGAATGCGGTTCTCAGAAGTCACAAAATGCTTGGCTGGGTAGATGAATATCTGATCTTCTCCGGAAACAGCTTCCCCTGTCAGCGGATTGATGATGGAGATCTTCTCAATTTCGTCGCCCCAGAATTCGATCCGATAGGCGAACTCTTCGTACGACGGCCAGATCTCGACACTGTCGCCCCGCACCCGGAAACGCGAGCGTTCGAATGCGATGTCGTTGCGTTGATACTGGATGTCAATAAACTTACCCAGCATTCTGTCACGGTCGATCGTTTCACCGACCTTCAACGCGACCATCATCGTCTTGTAGTCTTCCGGCGAACCCAATCCATAGATACTCGACACGCTGGCGATAATGATCACGTCTTTGCGACTGACCAGCGAACTGGTCGTGGCCAGACGCAGCCGATCGATATCCTCATTGATGGAGGCATCTTTTTCGATGTAGATATCGCGCTGCGGAATGTAAGCTTCCGGCTGGTAGTAGTCGTAGTAGCTAACGAAGTAGTGGACCGCGTTGTTAGGAAAAAATTCCCGAAATTCGGAGTAGAGCTGCGCGGCCAGTGTCTTGTTGTGCGAGATAACCAGCGTGGGCTTTTTCATCTCTTGGATGACGTTGGCCATGGTGAACGTTTTGCCGGAGCCCGTCACACCCATCAGCAACTGTTTTTTCTGCCCGGACTTTAAGTTTGAGACGATTTTCTTAATCGCCTGAGGTTGATCCCCGGCAGGCTTGAACTTGGAGGACAGCTTGAACATGGAGTGTGACTATGGCAGAAGCAAATTTCATAAACGCTCCAGTTTAGCCTTTCTTGGCAACTGGTGTAGCTCAATTGCCACATTTGTACCGCCCCAGAAGACTTTCCAGACGTCGCAACCTTTAGCCAGCAACCTGTAGCCAGCAACCGGCTTCGCTTCGGGGAGATAGCTACGCAAGGATATCTTTTGCCACATTGCCATGGACGTCCGTAAGGCGAAAGTCTCGTCCCGCATGGCGGTAGGTTAAGCGCTTATGATCGAGTCCGAGCAGATGCAGAATCGTCGCATGCCAATCGTGGGTATGCATTTTTCCCTCAACTGCTTCATAGCCCAGTTCGTCGGTTGCTCCGTAACTGAAACCGCCTTTGACACCGCCACCGATCATGATGGTCGTATAGCCGCGATTGTTATGACCGCGCCCGTCGCCGTTTTCTCCATGCGGCGTCCGACCGAACTCTCCCGCCCAAATGATCAGCGTATCCTCAAGCATGCCGCGTTGCTTCAGATCTGCAATTAACGCAGCGACAGGTTTGTCGACTTGCTTTGACTGAGTCTCCATGCCAGCCTTGAGATCGTTATGGTGATCCCAGCCAGTTCTGTTGAGTTCAACAAATCGAACGCCCGCCTCCAACATGCGTCTGGCTGTTAGGCACTGCGTGCCAAAGGTATTGGTATCCGATTCACCGATGCCATACTGCTCCTTCGTTCTTGCTGACTCCTGCGAGAGATCAACCACTTCCGGCATCGTCGCCTGCATCCGAAAAGCCAGTTCATAAGATTGAATGATGCCTTCCACCTGCGGTTGATGCTGGTCGCGCTCTAGTTTCGCCCGATTGAGTTGCTGCATGAAATCGAGCTGATCTCGTTGCGTCTTTCGATCCAACAGCGGATTAATATTTGGAACCGTCGGCCCACCGGCAGCTGAACTTCTACGCCCACCGCCTGAACGTACGCCCGTGTTGATCTCTGTTGCTTGAAACGCAGCAGGGAGAAACGCACTTCCAAAGTTTGCCCCGGCACCTGCCCCAAGGGATACGAAACCTGGCAAGTTCGCATTTTCGGTGCCCAATCCATAGACCGACCACGCACCTAACGCCGGTCGAATGAACTGAGGCGTTCCAGTATGTGCGGCTTGTTTGGCCTGAGCATGGCTGGGTTGATCACAGTGCATGCCACGCAACAAACACAGCTCGTCGGCATGTTTGCCCATGTTGGGAAAGAGATCTGAAATCCAAAGACCACTTTTGCCACGCTGTTTAAACTTCCATTGCGACCCCAGCAATTTGCTGGCACTAGCATCGCTCGTCTTTCCATTGAGCGAATTCAATTTAGGTTTGTAGTCAAACGTGTCAACATGAGACGGCGCTCCTGACATGAAGAGCACAACGACGCGTTTCGCGCGAGCCTTGAAGTGTGTTTCCTTGGGCGCGAGCGGATTGGTGGCGGCATCCTGAGCAATCGACTCCCCGGTTGCGAGGGCAGCGAAAGCTAAAGATCCAAGGCAAGAAGAAAATGTCTTCAATGCGTTGCGGCGATTGATTTCGATTGTCATCGTTGTCTTCTCCGGGAGTGAAAATAGCACGAACATTTTTGATGCGCCCGACAAAATTCCATTTAAAAAATTAGCTGTGCATGGTTCGCACGATAAGTGCCGTGGAACGCGGGGCATCGCGCCGCTAAGACTATTTTTCGACTTTTGTCAGGCGCATCATTCTTGTCCGTTGCCCATGCGGACATCAGCGGCCGCTGAACGTTGGAAACACATCTGTCTTTTCTAATTCAATATTCGATATTCAGCGCTGCCAAGTAACGCTTGGCAGAATACTGCCAAGCGCCGTTGGGCGACGTTTAGTTTCGGTAGGTCAGACGCCGCCAATGGAGCAGCGGTCTGTCGACGGCGACCAGAACGACGGTTACCCATTGCTCCATCTTGTCGACGTTGGCCCCCCTTTCCGCGCGTTTGATTGGGAGCCGCTTCGGTTGTTCGAGCAACGCTAGGAAAGTTCTTCGGCGGTTCAATTTGTTTGATGTATTTCAAACTGGATTGAACCTCTTCGGTCGTCGCTTGACGCCCGTAAGAAGTGAGAAACGCCCATTGAATCTGTTGTTGATCGTCTCCCTTTCCCGACATCTCAACCGCCATCCGCGCAGCTTGTTCGGCAACGAAATTGCTATTCATCAAATACAGCGCTTGAGTCGGGACGATTGATTCGGCACGCCCCGAACTGGTGACGTTCGGATCGGGGAAATCAAACAGCGCCAACGCTTCGTTAACCTTGTCTCTTACGATCGGAAGATAAACAGATCGATTGCGATTATTTGGGTTAAACGAACTCTCATCGAAATTGCGCCCAAAACGACCATCTCCCAGTTCGGCCACTTCGGATCGTGTGGGTGGATCAGCAACAAGTGTTCCACCAATCGCCAGCAAACCATCTCGCAACGCTTCGGCATCGAGTGTTGTAGGATCGACACGCCACAGTAATTCGTTAAACGGATCAACTTCAAAATTACGAGCGTCGTAGATCGAACCGCGCTGGTAGGCGTCCGATAATACGATCTCACGAATCAGCGATTTAACTGACCACTGCTTTTTCACAAAACTAACCGCTAGGTAGTCCAACAGCGCTTGATTGGATGGCTTTATGCCAGTCGCCCCGTAATTGTTCGACGTCTTGGTCAACGGCGTCCCTAGCAAGTGTCCCCAAATCCGATTCGCCATCACACGCGCTGTCAGTGGGTTCTCGGAGGAGGTCAACCATTGAGCCAACTGTCTCCGTCCGCTGGCGTCGGTCGGTATTTCAACATTCTCCCAATGGTCCAACACCTGCAGAAACCCACGATCAACCGCTTGAGCGGGTCGGTCAACATCACCACCAACCAATACATTTGCGTTCACTTTTTCCGACGCATCCTGCACGCCCATACCATACGTTTTTGTCGTGCCATCTGGATTGAGCGTTGCCATCTGGCCTTTGATACGCGCTTCAGTATTGCGAAGTTGCACAAATTTTCGTTGCACCCTTTGACCAGTTTCTGCAGCCTCGGCACGCACCTCCTGTCTCCTTTGATTGAGCAATTGCATTTGTTGCTCTAATTCCACCATCGACACATCGCCATTGCTTTTCTGATCCAAAATTGGCAATAGGATCAGATCTGCGGGCCGATGGTTTTGCAGTCCAAAGACGGTTCCGTAATGTGTGTCGGTGCTGCGAAAGATCCCCGCTAGCGCATAGTAATCGGTCGTGGGAATCGGATCCGTTTTGTGATCGTGACATCGCGCACAGGCCACTGTGATCCCGAGGATCGATTGGGAGACGGTATCGATCTGTTCGTCAACGACATCCGCCTGAAATTTGCGAGGATTTCTCTCGTCGAGCCGTTTCATTCCAACAGCCAAAAAACCTGTTGCGATTAAGTTCTCTTGCCATTGCTCTTTGGTTTTTGCGGGTAACAGATCACCAGCGATTTGTTGAGAAATAAACGTATCGTAAGGCGTGTCCTTGTTGAAAGCGTTGATCACGTAGTCTCGATACCGCCATGCGTGTGGGAAAGTCACATTGACGTTTCCTGAAGTGTCAGCATATCGGGCAACGTCCAACCAGTGCCGTCCCCAACGCTCACCGTACTGCGGACGCTCCAGCAGTTCATCTACTTTACTTTCGATTGCTTGTATCTTGTCTTTGTCCCACGCCTCGTCAAAAGAGAGAATCTCATCAGGCGTTGGTGGCAGACCGACCAAATCGTAGTTCAACCTTCGCAGCATTGTAGGCGCGTCGGCAGCCCCAACCGGTCTCAGACCTGCCTCGGTAAGTTTTTCGTTTACCAATTGATCGATCGAAGCGCCGGAGTCTGCGTGAGGCTGTTGAAACGCCCAATGCTGTTTTCCATCCTCAATATCTTCTTGCGAAATTTTCGTGCTAAACTCAATGGTCTCTCGCACGCGCGGATCAGGAGCACCCATTTCGATCCAAGTCTTGAAATCTGCAATGACTTCATCGGGCATCGGCTGGCTGGGCGGCATCTCACTGCCTTCGTAGTTGATGGCCTCCCATAAAAGGCTGCCATCTAAATCGCCCGGCACAATGGCTGGACCGCCGTCACCACCTTGAAGTAAATCAGCCCGCGTGTCGACCAGTAACCCGGCCCGGCTATCGCTCTCCTCCAATGAATGGCACTGGTAGCAGTACTTGACTAGCGCCGGCCGAATTTTGGCTTCGAAGAATTCTATCTGCTCAGGCGTGGCGGCGACTTGCTGAGCAGCGCAACTCGCCGTCGTATTGAGTGCAACCAAGCATGGCAGTACGGAGAGTATTAATCTTGTCAGAATCGCTCTCTTTAGAATCGCTCTCTTTAGAATCAGTCCATCTCGTAACATAAAAACGTCTCATTCAAAGAGAGCTGTTTGAAAGAAGAGCGGGGAGCGAGCTTTACTTCCCGTCGGTCGGTCTAAACTTTACTCAGCCGGTGGAAGATTGGGCGTGACACCTTGGAAATTTGTGCCACCGCCGGGCTTCTTCTTACCACTACGGCCTTCTCGTTTGCCACGCTTGCCCCCCTCCATGTCCGGGGACTGCGGCTCACCTCTGCCCGCTTTTTTTCCTCCACGCGCTTTCCCTTGCCCGTTACCTTTTCCTCGCCCCTTCCCGTTTCCTTGCCCGCGTCGTTGATTGAGTGCGGCCAAAAACGCCTGCAGTTCTGTCGCGTCGAGTTTCTGGTCGGTATCGGTATCGTATTGCGCAATGATTTGTTGAACGCGTTTGGCTGGATCACGGCCTTCCTTGCCGTTCGCTCGTTGAGCGAAACAATCAGTTGTCCCCCATGCCAATCCCACGGCAACTAGCACCAGAGTGGTTGTAATTTTTGTCATGATGTTCACTTTCGTTTTTTAAGGAATTGTTCTGAGCCACGAACTTCTATTGTGACAATTTCCTACACGTGATCCGCTGGCCACTAGGACACCTGCCGCAAAATCCCCTTACGATTGTCAACACTCTCCCCTTTTGAGTCGGCTGACCAAGACACGCAAGCCACGCCGGATTACGACGGTGAATCCGATTGCAGTCCGCGCTGTCGCCAAAACTGTCGTAAGCGACACATCAAATTGGTCCAAGCGAAAAATTGGAGGATGGATGAGAATTAGCGCTAGAGTGATGGCGTGTACGGCGACAACACATTTCTAGTACGCCGGTTCTTCATCGCCAGATTCATCGACGACAAACGGCAGCCAACAAACGCCAAATTGCTCAAGAGAAATATCGCTTTTCCGCGGCGGCACTCTCAACTCCTCAAAATCCATTTCGTCCACCGTCAATTTTTCCTCTAGGTCATCCATGTCTTGAGTGAAGTCTGCCTCAAGATCCTCGTACTTCCTAACGGCCGATTCCAATTCCTCTTCCGCCCGGCCGATGTCGGCTTTTTCTTTGGACACGCGCCCGGCGGCTCGCATCGAACTACCCGCTCTCCGAGTACTGGTGGCGCTAATCAAACTGCGACCGAACAAAGCGCCAAGTACTGTCGTGCCAATCGAAATCATGCTACTACGTTTGCTTTGATGATACTGGTCTTCTTGGACTTCTACTTTGTCCTCGGCGCGGCGAATTCGGTCACGCAAAGTGGAGAGCTTCGACGCATACTTCTTCTCAAGCTTCTCCTTCGCTTCGTCACGCTTTTCTGATGCCAGCTGCTCCAGTCGCACTTTAAAATCACCCAACTCCTCCCCCGGCTGACTGTAGACTTTCAAATCGGTGCATTTATAGAGCGTCATGACCTGTTCGCGATAGAGATACTCCTTCAACTCCTTTTTCCACGAGGTATAGTTCTTCGATTTTTGCATGTCGCTCGGCAGCTCACCAAACTCGGCCTCTGAATCCGGCTTGCGAGAAAAATCCAATGGCTCCAACAGCACTTCGGCATCGCGCCAAATTTCGTCGGGAAGATCGCCATTTTCGACTTCTGCCAAGAACTTCTTCTCCATCCATTTATCTACTTTGTAAGTCGATCGCACGTAGTGCAATCGGCCTTCTCCGATTAGCGTTGGTCGATAGACCAGCCGATCCCCATCGCGCAAACGTTTGGTGGCCTCAACGAAATACTGCTCCACAGACGAGGGCACCAATTGCTGCTGGTCAACTTTGGGCGTCAATGACGCGCGCTTCTTACGTGTTCCCGGTCTTCCCTCTGAAACCGCCTCGGCAACGATCGCAGGATCGTAATTCGGATCTTCATCGGTGATTTTCTGCAATTGCGAGCGCGTTAGTGGTCCACGCAAATACGACATCGCCCAGCGCGTTTCAAACGTCACCGGTTGATTTTCATGGACATTATTCATCAGGAAGACGCGATTCCCCAAACCTGCCAACGTCTCCTCCATCGCGCCGCGGTCAAATTTACTTCCCGCTTGAGTCGAGGCACCTTCTAACCCTTCGAGCACACGGGCTTTGTCGCGTTCGGTTTGCAATCGGCCGAGGAACCACGTTCCTGCGTTGGACAGACCTTTATAATCAAGGTCGACCGGATTTTGGGTCGCCAACACACACCCCAGCCCGAACGCGCGAGCTTGTTTCAGCAATGTCAGCATCGGTTGTTTCGATGGCGGGTTCTTCACAGGCGGGAAATAGCCAAACACTTCATCCATGTACAGGATCGCGCGAAGACTTGAGGTTCCCGCTTGGGTGCGCATCCAAGCCAATACTTCGTTCAACAGAATCGTGACAAAGAACATTCGCTCTTTGTCCGAAAGATGAGCAATCGAGACGATGGAAACACAAGGCTTACCCTCACTGGTGTGCAGCATCTTTTTAATGTTGACGGGCTCACCCACCATCCAGTTGGAGAAACTTGGCGACGCTAAAAGATTGTTCAACGTCATCGCTAGTTCACGCCGCTCCTTCTCGGGATAGAACTTATCCAGCTCCATAATCCCAACGCGTTCGAATGGCGGTTCCTGAATTTTGCCAATCATGGCTCCTAAATCCAGATTCTGTCCCCTGCTCCAGGTGTGGTTCAGAATATTGGAAATCAGGATGTGCTCTTTGGATCGAATTGGATCGGCATCGATTCCCAACAGCGACAACAGCCCGGAAGAAGTCGAACTAATTCGATCAGCCAACAAATCCGAATCGTTGAGGACCTGCTCATTGGGACAATCAAACGACTTAAGGATCGTTAGCGGTCGGCCGAAGGTCGCACCGGGGGTATAGACCCGCATGTCGACCGTGTCACGCATCATGCGAATGCGTTCAGCATCTTGCCCCCAACTCTCAAGGCCTTTTTTCCACTTTTCGGCTTCGTTGGTGGCGAACACCTCAGGAGAAACTCCTTCGCGATCTGCTTGGCCTTCATCGATCCACGGTCGGAACTCTTCAGGAGTCAGGTTCGGGAACGAAAGAAGCAGATTGGAGATGTCTCCTTTAGGGTCAATGATGATCGACGGTATCCGATCGATGGCCGCTTCCTCGAGTAGATTCACACAAAGCCCTGTCTTGCCAGATCCTGTCATACCGACGACCACGGCATGTGTGCAAAGATCTTTCGAGTTGTACAGTAGCAAGTCTTCCTTGCCTGCGCGTTGGGCAAGGTCATATTCGCGACCGAGGTAGAATGCGCCAAGTTTTTCGAAGTCTTGCATCGCTGTGTGATCCTGTCAGATTTCCGGGGAAACTTAAATCAGAGGTTGATAAGTCGTTGAATCAAATTGGTTCGTTGAGACAAATTAACTGCGGGAAAACAGTATCGCAATTTGGGATCGAATCGCCAAGGCGTCTGGTCAATGCCGCAGAAGTGTGTCACGATTCTGCTATTGTTCAAAATTACTGAATGACCGAAAAAAACACCGAGAACGCCTTATGAGCGCCCTGATTCGCAACGTCAACGCCATCATTGACGGACAGTTGGTTGAAACTTCAATTTTGATCGTCGACGGCAAGATCGCCGATATTGCCCCCGCCTCGCAAACAACCGCCGATGAAGTGGTCGACGGTGGCGGAAAAATACTAATCCCAGGCGTGGTCGATGATCAGGTTCACTTTCGCGAACCCGGCCTGACTTCCAAAGAAGATCTATCACACGCGTCGCGCGCTTGCGCCAAAGGCGGCGTCACCAGTTTTCTGGAAATGCCCAACACGATTCCGAACGCGATCACGCAGAAATTGATCGATGATAAACTGGCAATCGCCGCCAAAAAAAGCATCGTCAATTTCGGATTTTACATCGGAGCGACCCCAAACAACGCTGGCGAACTAAAACATGCCGTCCGCACGCCTGGCATCAAAATCTTCATTGGTTCGAGTACCGGCGATCTGCTGGTCGACGAGCAGTCGGCGTTGGAAATGATTTTTGCCGAAACCACGTTGACCATTTGCGCACACTGCGAAGACGAAACGACCGTCCGCGCCAATGCTGCCAAATACGCTGACCGCACCGATGTTGCCGCACATTCGTTGGTACGCGATCACAACGCTGCAAAAATCGCCACGGCCCGAGCGATTGCACTTGCCGAAAAACATCAGCACCGGTTTCATGTGCTGCACGTGTCGACAGCAGACGAAGTCGAACTGATCCGCGCTGCAAAATCAAAGCACGATCTCATCACGGCCGAAGCGTGCCCGCATCACTTGTTCTTTTCAGTTGAAGATTACGAAACACTCGGATCTCTTGTGAAGATGAACCCGTCCATCAAAAACAAAGCGGACCAAGCAGCACTGTTTTCTGCACTACTTGACGGGACCATCGAGGTCATCGCCACTGACCATGCGCCACATACGATCGAAGAGAAACAGCTTCCCTACCCCAAATGCCCTTCAGGCTTACCCGCAGTCGAGAACTCATTGGCGTTGATGCTGAACCAAGTCAATCAGGGACGATGCACGATTGAACAAGTGGTTGCGTGGATGTGTGAAGCCCCCGCGCGTGTCTGGAACATGAAGCACAAAGGAAAAATCGCCGTTGGTTACGATGCCGATCTAGTCTTGGTCGATATGGATTTGAAAATTGAGGTCAAGAACGAGGATCAGCAAACCAAAAGTGGTTGGTCGCCGTGGCACGGAACAACGCTGCAAGGCTGGCCTATCAAGACGTGGGTCATGGGTCAGGAGGTCTTCCGCAAATCAGAAGGCAAAGATCAGTTTGAGCAAAACGTGTTCGGACGCGCGATTGAATATTGTCACCTAACGTAACACAAACGTCGCGATTGTCTTGTTGGCAAGCGAGACGCTTACCCAGCGTAGGACAAGCGTCCCGCTTGTAAATTTCGATCGCAAGCGAGACGCTTGC
>CALKXO010000112.1 GCA_938003615.1 uncultured Pirellulaceae bacterium
AAACAACCCAAATTAGATTGTACCACGGAGGGTATATAGATGCGAAGCTTTTTCTTTCCTCAAACGTTCACGCTGTTGATCACACTGATCGCCACAGCAACGACGTTTGGACAGTCGCCGTACTCTGACCAAGCAGTCGCCCCCGCAGTGGAGACTTTCGCACCTATGGAAGTCTACACTCAAGAAGCGCCCGTTTACTCATACGACTCAGGCATGCCACAGTCATACCAGTACGTTGATGCTGCTCCGGCGGCACCGGCGAAACCCAAAGCCAACCCTGCGGCCAGCGCCTACAAAGGGTTGTTCTATGCAAACGACTTCAGCTACCTGAATGACTCTTACGATGGTCCTGTCTATTTCGGTGACAACTGGAAGAACATGGACGTCGGCAACGGCGGTAATCTTAGCGTTGGCGGTGAACTGCGCACGCGCTACCACAGCGAGCAAGGGATGGGCCAGCAAGCAGGAGCAACACGCTTCCAAGACACCGATAACCAATTCGGACTGGTTCGCCTACGGTTATTTGCGGACTACAAAGTCAGTGATCGCTTGCGTTTTTACGCGGAGGGCATCTATTCGGACAACAGCCATAGAAATGACGAGTACATTCCGCGCGGGATTGATCGCAACTACGGCGATTTCCAAAATTTGTTTGCAGACGTTCAGATCAGTGACAACACAAACGTTCGTATTGGACGTCAAGAGTTGCTGTTCGGAGCACAGCGATTGGTTTCGCCACTTGATTGGGCCAACACGCGACGTACCTTTGAAGGTGTCCGCACGACCAGCAAGTTTGAAAACTGGAACCTCGACGCATTTTGGACTCAACCGGTTCAAGTCCTCCGCAACGAGTTTGATCGTGCAAACGAAAACGTCGATTTCTACGGAATGTACCTCAGCTACAATGGCTGGAAAAACAGCAACCTCGATCTTTATTATCTCGGCTTGAACAACGACACCAACGGTGGCACGTTCAACATCGATACGTTCGGAACACGGCTTTACGGTAGCCAAGGTGATTGGCTTTACGATTTCGAAGGCTCCATTCAAACAGGAACCCAACAGGCGCTTGGCCAGTCGCATGAGGCGTACGCGGTGACTGCGGGTATCGGTCGCAAACTCAAAAACATGGCATGGTCGCCGCAACTGTGGTTCTACTACGATTACGCCTCGGGGAACGACGCCAACACGCTCGACACATTTGAGCGGTACAACCAGCTGTTCCCATTGGCTCACAAGTACTTTGGATTCATCGATGCTGTTCAAAGAGCAAACATTGCAGCTCCGAACGTTCAGCTGGTCATGAACCCAACGAAAAAGCTCAAGTTGTTGTTGTGGTACCACAGCTTCCAAGCAGCTGAAGCTTCTGACGTTGTTCCGAGCATCGGAGGAACTCCTGCTCAAGATCCGACATCTACAGACTTCGGACATGAATTGGACTTCATCGCAAACCTGAACATCAACCCGCGCAACAGCGTGTTAGTTGGTTACTCGCACCTCTGGGCCGGCGACAAAATCATCAACGGTCAAGATGCTGACTTCTTCTATCTTCAGTTGACGAAACGTTTCTAATTTGAGTGACAGTTTGTCAATCGAGAGGCCCGGTGAAATCAAAGTTTCATCGGGCCTTTTTTCGCTCGATGAGTTGGCTTAAGAATCACTCTTTGTTGTGGAAAACAACTTGGGTTGTTTTGCCCTCAATAAACTGATGCCTCGTAACACCTTCGTGAGCGAAAATTTGCGTGAAACGCCCGGCGTAGTATTGATTGACGAGATCGACGTTCACTTGCACCCTAAATGGCAGCGTCGGGTAGTCGAAGATTTAAGAACAACGTTTCCAAAAATTCAGTTTGTGTCAACAACGCACTCCCCCTTCGTGGTCCAGTCAATGCGGGAGGAAGAGCTTCGTAATCTGAATGGCCAAGCGATTCCTGAGTTGGGCAACACGGGTGTAGAGGCAATTTCCCGCGGTTTGATGACTTACTGCTTCCTGACCGCGACAACACCAGCCATGCCTACCACTACAGGGAAGATGGTGCCATCGAGGTTAGCGTCCTTCTCTCGGCGGACCAAGCGGCTATGGCGAAGAAGACCCTGTGGCTTACTGGCTTAGACAAGCCAATCAGCAAGATTCAAGATGCAAACGGCCAGTTCGTGGCTGTAGATCGCGTTCGCAGAGGAAAGAGGTGCGGCTGATAGCGATAACGAGCCGAGACGACCTAGAGGAAATGGGTAGTGAAAATCTTAAAAGAGCCGTTATAGAATTAGCGCTCGCCCACGGTCATTTCAGTATTTGGATGAGTGTTTTTTCGGAAGATGTTGAAATGCGAAAACGCTTCGTCAACGCGTTTCCTGGAACCGCAACCGATTGCTTTCACACCGTAGAATTGAGCACTGTCTCACCACGCCCTGACAATGGGCTCGACGGAGGGTCCAAGGTATAAGCACGCGATCTTCACTGGCAAATTCTTGCTGATTCATCCTTGAATTAGTACACATCGCGACAGTATCGGTTCTCGGTCTTGAGCTTCTTGATATAGGCTTGGGCGTCTTCAACTGATAGTCCGCCCTGCTGCTGAACGATCTCATGCAACGCTTTATCGACGTCCTTGGCCATGCGACTGGCGTCACCGCAGACAAAGAAGCTTCCGCCTGCCTCCAACCATTGAAATAGCTGAGCCGCGTTTTCGCGCATGCGGTCTTGCACGTAGATCTTTTCCTCTTGGTCGCGACTGAATGCAGTGTCCAGCTTGTTCAACAAGCCCTCTTGATGCCATTTCTCTAATTGCTCTTGATACAAGAAATCGGTCGCCGCTTGCTGGTCGCCGAAAAACAACCAGTTGTCTCCGCCCGCATTACGCGCCGCGCGTTCTTGCAAGAACGAGATAAACGGTGCGATCCCAGTCCCCGGTCCGACCATAATCATCGGCGAGTTGTCATCGACGGGGACGGTAAACCCGTGTGACTTCTGAACAAACACATTGACCGAGCCGCCTGCCTCAACGCGGTCCGACAGAAACGTCGATGCAACGCCCTTACGCAAGCGATCGTTCTTCTCGTAAGTAACTTTCCCTACCGTCAAATGGACTTGGTTTGGATGTGCTTTTAACGAACTGGCGATGGAGTACAGACGCGCGT
This sequence comes from uncultured Pirellulaceae bacterium, assembly GCA_938003615.1. Taxonomy (GTDB): domain Bacteria; phylum Planctomycetota; class Planctomycetia; order Pirellulales; family Pirellulaceae; genus Mariniblastus. Next base: position 3,139 of record CALKXO010000112.1, read on the forward strand.
TTAGCGCTGGAAGAGCCTCCACGACGGCATCTGCCGAAACGCGGCTTGCGGAAAACATTTGGAGAAAGTCCAAAACATCCAGTTCGTCGATTTGATCCTCGTCCTCTACCAGTTTCTCTAAACGTTGCACCTCCAATGGCTCTTTTACATTGGCTTGAAACAGTTCCACCAACTCGTCGGTCGCAGTTGCAAGATCCTTTGTCGCCAATGCCTCGACATGGCAATCCTTCACGCCGTCACAATGCGACAACACTTCATTAACGAGTTCGCTGCAGTTGGTGGCGTAAAGCCCCAGCGCGTCGCCAACCTCGTACTCGAGACCTGAACCCGAAAGGTCAATCTCAACGTGGCGGACGTCTTTGTTGGACCCTTCGCCCGTCAGCTTGTCCGATTTAATTAGTTTCGCAACAAACGGATTCTTACGCGTATAACCCTCTTCAACCGCCGCGGATGCCGATCCCTCACCGGTTGGGATCTCGCCACCGAGCTTGACCAACTTCTTCAGCATCTTTGCGGTCTCTTTGCCACCGGGCGTGCACAGCGTTAAGTTTGACTCATCCCCGGTCGCGATCGCTTCGGCGTAGGTCTGACAAAGGTAGCCGCAGGAACCGCAATCCAATTGGGCCATCGCCGCCATCAGTTTTCGGTTCTGCGGACGCTCTGCAGCCAGTTCCATACGCTCGTCGATGGGCAGCGCGTCGTCGTGCCACGGGAAATCTTCTTCCTCTTCCTCTTCGACCATCGCCAGGCCAGCATCAACTGAACCGACGCCGCCGGATCCCGCAGCAGTCATTTCCTCGATACCCGTCATGCCGGCGAAGAAACCACTCAACCACGCCCGTTGCTCTTCGTTAAACGGAGCCGATTCAGGGATCAGCGATACGCTGGCGATCAGTTTTTTCGTGTCCATAGGTTTATTCATTACTTCATCTCGCTAATCAGTGTTTTAATTTAAACAACTTCACTTTAAGCAACGGGGCAAACTTCTATGACGCACTTCTATGAGGCAGTAGCCAATGTGATTAGTTCTTCGTCGCTGTGACGGGAGGCAAAGTCTACGAACGACTCTTGTGCGTCGTTGCGTTGATCAATGTAGGCCGACAGGATGCGGTGAATCAGCGGCGGAACATCATCAAAGGCAACCGCATCAAACAACTGCCGCCCCATTCGCCCGCGCGAACCATAGCCGCCCCCGATCAACACGTGATAGCCGTCGACCATATCCTCGCCTTTGGTGACTGCAGTCCCCATCAATCCAATGTCACCGATGTAGTGCTGAGCACATGAATGGTGACAACCGGTAAAGTGAATGTTCAGAGGTTGATCCAGTTCAATCTCCTTCTCGAGGTAGTCCGCCAAGATCAACGCTTGGCCTTTCGTATCAGCTCCGGCGTATTTGCATCCGCGACTACCAGTGCAAGCGACCAGTCCTGCCCGCATGCTGGTGGCTTGCCAATGCAAACCTAGTGCTTCGATGGCCGCTTTGACTGAGTCAGCGTCTTTGTCGTCGATGTCAGGTATCAGCAGGTTCTGCCACACCGTCAGTCGAATCGCTCCACTGCCGTATTGATCAGCGATTTTGGCAATGCCGCGCGTTTGATCGGCCGTGATACGCCCGACGGGCAGCACCAGCCCGACGTAGCTCTTGCCCTCTTGTTTTTGTTTGTGGAACCCCACGTGAGCAAACCGATTCTCTGGATCTCGAAAGCTAAGTTTCGCATCTTCCATCCGCAGCAGAGGCTTACCGAGAACCGCTTCCACCTCGGTCATGAATTTGTCAAACCCCCATTCGTCCAACAGATACTTCAACCGCGCCTTTTTACGATCGGTTCGATTGCCGTGTTCAATAAACACCTTCAAAATCGCGCCCGAAATATCACAGCAGTCCTCCGCCGCAACAAGGACACTTGTTGGCCGTGCGAAGTCTTTGTGACCGGTGATGCCGCCGAGTCTAAGTTGGAAATAGATTCCGGCCGGCACTTCCGCAGTCGCAATTTCGTCGGTGACCTCCACCGCGAAGAAGCCAACATCGTTCGTGTCCGAGAGCGGGCTGATCGTGCCACGCCCGTCAAAGGAAATGTTAAACTTGCGAGGCAATCCGAAAAGCTCGCGATGGTTGATCAAGTACCAATGTAAATCGATCGCAAGTGGCAGCGTCTCGACCAATTCGTCCGAGTCGATACCGCTCAGCGGGCTGCTGGTAACGTTGCGAACATTGTCGGCACCCGATCCTTGATTGACGATCCCAAGGTTTCGCAGCCCGATCAAAACACTGTGGGCATTTTCCGGTTTGATCTCGCGGAACTGCAAATTATTGCGTGTCGTCACATCAACATAGCCGCCAGCCAGTTTCTCGGCCATGTCAGCGAGACCGTTAACCTGAACGCTGGTCAGGTGACCGCCCGGAATGCGCATCCGGCACATATAGGAGTCTTGCGCCGGCGCGACATAGAACAACCCTTGTGCTTTGGTCAGGAAAACGTCGGTGCCTTTAGGGAATGTCGCCTCGCGACTGCGTTTGGCGATGTCACCCCAGATATCTAATGGATGCTGGTCACGCTTGGCCTTTTCTTCATTGCACAGCTTCCCGCCCGCGGCTTCTGTTTTCAAAACGGCGTTGTTGACCAGCGCGTCCGGCCCGACTACTTGAGCCCCCGCAGGTCCTACCTGGACCGTCGCACCTCCCGAAGCTGCACGCGCACTATCAGAGATAACCGGAAGACCGCGCACGGTGCGAGCAACGTCGGAGCCAAGCGCGAAGCCTTGTAGATAATTTGTTTGTTCGGCCGAGAAACCTTTCTCGCCTTCAGATAATTCTTCTTTGGTATTTTTGTCAGTCATTTCGGTACAAATATTATTCAGAGGTGGTCGTTGAATTGGTTCTTCATGTGAATGATTGGTGCGTCGTTACGTCTTGGACTGAGAGTTGCCCCAAAGCAGCCATCTTCTACGAGGTGTGAAAAGTCGACTCGGAGAGTCGAGCTACGTAGCGGGCAAGCCGCACCAGTGCTTCGTCCAAACTTAAAAAATTAACTTAGGGGTTAGCTGTTTAAGCTGTAGCTTGGCCACTCTTGGCCGAGTACGGAAAGTTGATGACGATGGGCAGGAGTGACGCGCCCGACAAAACGTAGATCTAAAGGCAGATCTAAACGTAGATCTAAAGGTGGGATAGGCTTCCAGCCTGTCAAAATCGTTTTAAGGATGACAGGCTGGAAGCCTCTC
>CALKXO010000113.1 GCA_938003615.1 uncultured Pirellulaceae bacterium
GGCTCAAGATCAGCGTTTCAGCACTTGCCAAGATCGGTGAATCGACTCCCGACAGCTGCCTTGGCGCTGGCGAATTGAAAGGTATGTATCGCTTGGTTGACAACGACAAAGTTGGCTTTGAGCAAATTCTTGAGCAGCATCCCAAGCAAAATGCGAGTCAACCAAGGGAGATGTAGAGAAGAAATCCCTTGGGTGAATTCGCAACCCGACGAGTTGGAGTGCGCCCGCCAGAAATCGCAAGCCAACCCCTGCATCAGAGTCAGACCGAAATTCACCCAAGGTAAGATCAATCACTCGCAAGAAAGAGACGCGAAAAAATCAAGATGTTTACCGCCCTACCGGTACGGACTACTTGACCCCAAAGGCCAAATAGATGTTAGCCTCGACCTATCGCTTATAGATTGAGGCGGCCACGTATAAGGATTGAGACTGAACCACAGAGGTGACGTGTAGGGTGGGGCTGGATTTTGTGGAGCAAAATTTCGCCCCACCAACCAGAGCGATGGTGGGTCTGAATTTCGCTGAGACGAAATTTGACCCACCCTACTAATGCTCGAAGTCCTACATGGCTCCTACCAAATCTTAATCCGGTCGGATTCCGGTTTGTAAAGTGCGTCCCCTTCTTTAACATCGAACACTTCGTAAAAGGCGTCGATGTTCATCACCGGTCCATTGGCGCGGTAACGCGATGGCGAGTGCGGATCGGTCAGCAAACGCTTCACCATTTCGGCTTCGCGATACTTGCGCTTCCATACTCGGCTCCAGCCAACAAAGAACAGCTGGTTCGGCGTCCAGTCGGCTACTTTAGATTCTGGATCAAGGTTCTCATACGCCATCGCTTTGTAAGCGATCGTCAGACCAGATAGATCGGCGATGTTTTCACCGAGAGTGAATTTTCCGTTGACGTTCTTTCCCGGAAGCGGCTGGTAACCGCCGTATTGATCGATCAGTTTTTCGGTCAGTTCGGCGAAAGTCTCGGCATCTTCCTCGGTCCACCAGTTGTTCAGGTTTCCGTCACCGTCGTATTGGCTGCCTTGGTCATCGAAAGCGTGACTGATCTCATGACCAATCACAGCACCAATCCCGCCGTAGTTTAGAGGCGTCGGTGAGTCGACGTCAAAGAACGGCGGTTGCAAAATGGCAGCCGGGAACACGATCTCGTTCTTGGTTGGGTTGTAGTAGGCATTGACCGTCTGTGGAGTCATGCCCCATTCTTCCCGGTCGATCGGCTTGCCAAGTTTTTCTATGTTGCGGCGGAATTCAACTTCGTTGGACCGCATCACGTTGCCAATCAAATCCTGTGCATCGACCTTCAACGCTTCGTACGATCGCCACTTGGTGGTGTATCCAATCTTCGTACGAATCTTTGACAGCTTCTCCCGGGCCTTGGCTTTTGTCTCATCGCCCATCCAAGTCAAATCGCCGATCGAATCACCGAATGCTTTCAAAAGATTCTGGACCAGTTGATCCATCTTGGCTTTTGCCTCAGGTTTAAAATGCCGTTGGACATACAGTTTCCCGACCGCATCACCCAGTGCGCCAAAACCGCCGCGGCCGGCAACCAACGCAACGCCACGCTCCCAGCGCGGTTTCTGTTCTTCAACGCCTGCCAGTTCCTTCTTAAATAACTGGAATCCCGCTTCAACAAACGGCTTTGAAAGATACGGCTCGTAGGCGTTGATCACTTTAAATTTAAGATAGGCTTTCCAATCGTCCAGTTCCGTTTCATCAACGATCCGCTTCAGCTCTTCAAAATAGCTCGGCGTGTTCACGATCACGTACTCAGGCGTTTCGATTCCCAGCAGCTTCATCCACGCTGTTGCGTCGACCGATGGGATGACTTTAGACAGATCTTCCTGCGTGAATTTGTTGTAGCGCTCTTTTGCGTTGCGGATTTTGACACGTGGCCAACTCGCCTCCGCCAGTTTGGCTTCGATCTCAATAATTGCGGTCGCCGCATCTCCTCCGCCTTCAATCTTGGCGGCATCAAAAATGGTTTCCGCAAAAGAGATTAGTGCCAGTTGCGCCTGCAGCGTTTTTTTGTCGTGTTTCAGGTAGTAGTCGCGGTCCGGTAGGGTCAGGCCGTTTTGAATGAAGTGCACGGCGTAGACGGTTGAGTTTTTGGCGTCTTGTGAGACGTATAGCCCGATCGGGCAGTCGACGCCGATGGTCGTCAGATAGGCCATGTGATTGATTAAAGCCTTTCGGTCCTCGATGGCATCGATTTTTTCAAGCTCTCCCTTGAGTGGTTCAATGCCTCTTTCGTTGGCGATATCAACATCCATGAAGCTTTTGTAGAACGCGCCGACTTTCTGAGCATCGCTGCCGTCGGGGTGCTGTTCGGTCGCCAGCGTGTCGATCATTTCGCGGCATCGCTTTTGCGAAAGGTCGGAGAGTTTGGTGAACGCTCCGTAGTTCGATTTGTCCGCCGGGATTTCGGTCTCGGTCAGCCATGTTCCGTTAACGAACTGGTAAAGGTCGTCCTGAGGACGGACGGTGGTGTCGAAGGATTTTTGGTCGAGCGTTTTGTCCGGATCCGATTGAGCCAGCGCAACCGAAGCAAGCGACGTGACGAAAAATTGGATAACGAGTATGGGCAGGAGGGCAAAACGTATCATCTTGAGTCCACTCGATTGAACGAAATTCTTTAGTGATTGGGCAAGCGGCAGATAGAAATTTATCTCTTGTAGTGGGATACGCCAGAATTCCTTTTGGCTACGGAGTTTTGGCGAATCCCAACACGGATTATCTTCTGTCACTCACCTGTAGATTTTCATAGTATCAGATTTCCTCATCTGCCCCTATGCGACTAAAGGTTTCGTGGGTGCGGGATTCCGCCAATGAGGCCGAGCAAGTAAACTGCCCCATGCGAACTCGAGCTGATTGCAGAGCATCTCAGAAAAGAAACGATGGATCCGATCCTATCTTGTAAAAACGTCACTGTTTTTCGTGGCAAAACACGTGCTCTCGACAGTCTCAATCTGGAGATCGCCTCCGGGCAAAGCACAGCGATTGTGGGTCCCAACGGAGCGGGGAAGTCGACGCTGCTTAAACTGATCACGCGCGAACTTTATCCGTTTGTTGAACCTGCCAGTGAGTTGAAGATCTTTGGTGAACCGCGCTGGAACGTTTGGGAGTTGCGATACCGACTTGGGATAGTCTCGTTAGACCTACAGAATACATTTTTTCCCGACACCACGGGGCGGAAAGTCGTTCTCTCAGGGTTTGTGACGACCCTTGGGCATGTCAATGAAACCGACCTTACCGAAGACCAGATGAAGCGCGCCCAATTTCTGTTGGCGGATTTGGAGATTGAGTTCTTGCAGGACAAGCCCATTCGGAAGATGTCGACGGGCCAGCAACGTCGTTTCCTGTTAGCGCGTGCACTCGTCCATGACCCTGAAGCACTGGTGTTTGATGAACCGACCGCAGGGCTAGATCTTGCTTCAAAATTTCACTACCTGCGGTCAGTCGGCCAGCTGATCGATCGAGGGAAGACAGTGGTGCAGGTTACGCATCATGTTGACGAGATTCCCCCAGAGATTGATCGGGTGGTTTTGCTTGATCGAGGGGAGATCTTGGCCGATGGCAGCAAACCCGAGGTGCTCACGGCGGAAAACCTCAGCCAGTTGTTTGGGGTGGGCGTGCGTGTGGTGGTCGAGGACGGCTACTATCGTGCTTTACCCGCATAGGCCTCGAAGCCAAAAATCGCTACGCGGAACTAGTCGCAATTGGCGTCTAGAATTTTTTTTCAAACTTTTGCTCAGAATTGAGGTACTGTTAAGTACAACGGCGTCCATCTGAGGAATTCTAATCAACGGCGCCTGTATACTTTTCGTTCTTCGATTCAAATTCAACGGTTTCAACAATTCAGTGAAAGGGGCCGTTCAATGATTGAGTGGTTTACTGAAGACGCTTTGCTTCCAACCATTATGGGCGGCTTCTTGGCAATTTGCTTGTTTGGCCTGTACTTTTACTCTAGCGAAAAAGTCATGCTGTGGATTGCCCTTGCCGTCACCGCAGGCACCGTTGGGATTGCAACGATCGAGCGCATGGTGGTCACCGAAAAAGAGAAGGCCTACGCGCTGATCTACGATGGAGCACGGGCTGGCAACCGCAATGATGACGCCTATCTGATTAGCCTAATTAAGCCCGACAAAGTGGAAGAAATTAATCGGGCGCAAGCGATGCTAGATAACATCCATTTTGAAAATGTGCGCGTTGTGGGCGTGAAGAGCTACCAAGCGGGCGAAACGGCAGAGGTTGGGGATTCCAAGACGGCCAGTATTAGCTTCGTGACCTTTGG
>CALKXO010000114.1 GCA_938003615.1 uncultured Pirellulaceae bacterium
GAGCAACAGGTGCGTCATTGCGTGATCGATCGGAAAATCACGCAGGGCACCCGTAGTGTCGTCGGACAGCGATATCACGAGCGAATGTGGACCGCCATCGCGACCTGCGGAAAACAGGACAGAAGCTTCTTTGCCTTTCTCCACCAAGCAATACAAGCAAAATTAAGCGGCAACAAAACCCCATCCCTCCTAAAGCCGTGAACGGTTACCTTGTGGCCGACCTGTTTAAGTCAGAGGCCGAAGAAGAACGGAACCGTATCAAGGGTATGACCAGCAAAGAACTGGACATCATCGAGGGTGAAACCAAACAGAAGTCGGCTGAGATTCGTGGTGCGGCCGACGCTGAAGTCATTCGCATGACAGCAGAAGCTTACGGCAAAGCCCCCGAGTTCTTCGAATTCATGCAACGACTGGAAATGTACAAGAAAGCGCTTCAATCAGATACGAATCTCGTGCTTTCGACCGACAGCGAAATGTTTGGGTTGTTCAAGTCGATAAAGCCGCGTCCCGCTGCCGAACCTGTTGAAACCTCTGAAACTGTTCAATAGACGTTCAAAATTCACTGATCGCGAGATTGAATCTAGCGACATGGAGTTTTGTAAAACTCACCATTGCAGGCAAGTCGGAGGTTGCATAACAAATTGCGATCTATCCGGGTGGCCGCCGGACGATGTCGCAGTTGGTTTGGTTTTAACGGCCACACGGATAGATCGCGCGTTGAGCTTTGACGCGGTTACCACCGGCTATAGTCCTATGCGGAATCAATTGAATTGCCGCTTTCTCCGCGAAAAAGTTTTGACAACCCAGATAGCGTAACCCAAGGCCTAACGCGCTCGCGCGAACGAAGCGGAACACGAAAAGCAATTTGTTTAAGTTCAACGAAGTGTATCAGCATTTCCGCAAGCACTTCTATGACTTGGATACTATTTATGCGGTCGGTACTTTTTCTGATCATTGCTTCTCTTGTCACCATTCTAAACACAAGTGCTGACGCTCAAGAATCTTTGTTCGCCCGCAGCGCTGTTTCCACGGCAAGCGACACTGTCGCAAACGAAAGCCCGTCGCTTTTTAACCAGCAAGCCGTCGACGCCGGACTCGATGTCAGCAGCCCGGTTCTGGATCTGGCAACTCCAACCGAAACGGTCAACCTGCCGGACGTGACAACCTACACAGAACCAAGTTCGCTGGTAGCAATGACGTGAGCTTTGGTAATACCGCTCCCGCTATTCCGCGACAGAGGAGAGACCAAGGCATCGGCGGCTATTTCCGACAGGCTTCGATTGATGCTCCAACTGAAGGAATCACACTCAGCCTTTTAGGTGGATTTGCTGGCGCCACTCGGATCGATGAATTTGGCCGTGATGTCGGCGATCTCTCAGTTGTGGGACGAATGCTGGGCTTTAGTCTGGGAAAAAGATTTAGTTCTACGTTTCGTACAGACTTCGAACTTGCGTGGCGGAGGGCTGCCACGAGAAGGAGTGTGTGGCAAGACCCGTTCAATCCAACATTGGTGCGTTACGAGACTGAGCTAAAACATTTTTCTGGAATGATCAACTTCTATCATGACTTCGACCGCATTGGCGGTAGATTCCTGACTCCCTACACAGGAATTGGGCTTGGGGTAAGTCGACAGCAGTTTAACCTCGACTTCGACGACACTTCAAGAAATGATCTATCAACCAGTGAAACTCGATTTGCTCTTCAACCTATAGCCGGCTTTTCAATTAACGTCACGGCACGCAACGCATTCTTCTTCGAATCGCGCGGATTTACTACGTTCGAGAACGACAGTAGCAACGTGTTCAACGAAACGATCTTTGGCTGGCGGCACACGTTTTAAACCGGAGGTCGGTCAGCCAATCAAACGCTCCACCACGGCGGAGCCCATCTCGACCGTCGAGACAATCTTCTCACCACTGGCCGCAATATCGCCAGTGCGAATTCCATCGGCCAACGTTTGCTTCACTGCCGCTTCAATTGCTGCAGCACATTGCTCATTGGCGAACGTGCTGCGCATCATCATGGCGACCGAGAGAATTGTCGCCAGCGGGTTCGCTTTGCCTTGTCCAGCGATATCCGGAGCCGAACCATGGACCGGCTCGTACATGCCTTTGCCGTTGGAATCCAATGACGCCGAAGGCAGCATTCCAATCGATCCCGTCAGCATCGATGCCGCGTCAGAAAGAATGTCGCCAAACATATTGGTCGTCACGATCACATCAAATTGCTTGGGAGCGCGCACCAACTGCATACACGCGTTGTCGATGTACATGTGAGACAGTTCTACTTCCGGGTAAGATTTCCCAACTTCGATAACGACCTCGCGCCACAGCTCCGACACTTCCAAGACGTTTGCTTTATCCACCGAACATAGGCGTTTGTCACGCTGCATCGCCATTCTAAACGCCGAATGAGCAATGCGCTCGATCTCGGGCTCGGTGTAGACCATCGTATTGTAGCCTTTGCGATTGCCGGCTTCGCCTTCGATCGCGCGCGGACCACCGAAATAGATGCCACCGGTCAGCTCACGCACAATCATGATATCCAAACCCGAAACCACTTCGGGTTTGAGCGTCGAGGCGTCGGCCAGTTCTGGGAACAAAATCGCAGGACGGAGGTTACTGAACAGATCCAGCTCACTTCTCAGCCCCAGAAGTGCTTTTTCCGGTCGCAACTGACGATCAATCGCTTCCCACTTCGGTCCGCCGACAGCGCCCAACAAAATCGCGTCGGCCGATTTAGCAAGCGACAGAGTCGACTCAGGCAGTGGATGGCCGTGCATCTCGTAGGCGGCACCACCGACGGGCTGAAGCTCTGTGGTGAACTGAGCATCAAACAGTTCGTTCAGTTTCTCGATCACGCGCACGGCTTGGTCGGTGACTTCAGGACCAATCCCGTCTCCGGGCAAAATTGCGATAGTAGGCATAGAAGATGTTCAATAAAAATGAAAAGGTTCTTTAGAGAACCATGTGGCTGAAGTTCAGTAGCCGTCGGTCAACAGTAGGCTCCCTCTCTCCGAGGTTGTGAATTTTTCGCTAGGATGTTTGTAGTACCGCCTTTAGGCGGAATGGAACCGGGATATCCTGTCAAATTCCGGCTAAAGCCGGTACTACGAACTGCGCGATCGATCCTTACAAAAGCAATGTCTCA
>CALKXO010000115.1 GCA_938003615.1 uncultured Pirellulaceae bacterium
AAAATGATCCAGTGGACCGACAACAAGCTCGGCACCACACTGACGAGCAAACGTCAACTCGCGTACAATGAAGCAAAAGCGACCTGAAGCAATCGGGCCGCAAAAAAACAGGTCCAAAAGATTTTTGCACCGCCACCCCCATAGTGCCCCCTTCGACCTGCCTAAATGAGACGATTGGAGACAATTCGAGTGGTTTGGGCGAATTACCGGCAGAACGTCAAGACGTAGAAAAACCCCGTGAAACGCTTGGTTTCACGGGGTTATCGAAGTGGGCGCTGAGGGACTCGAACCCCCGACCCTCTCGGTGTAAACGAGATGCTCTAGCCAACTGAGCTAAGCGCCCTTCTGTTATTCACTCGAAAGTGTTCATCGGCCAATCCGCCGGGCTGCTTGAGTCAGCTTTGGTGGTGGTCGGTGAACTTTCCTGATGAAACGGTACTTTAAGGACTAGGGCCGCTGCCTGTCAATTGGTTCATCCCCAAAACACGCAAAACACGGGTTTTTTCAATGCTATTGCGGCTCGTCGGCAAAATCTCTAACGTCGATGAGCGTTTTTCAAAAAATAAACCAATTTCCTCAGGCTGTCTTGCCATGGGCACTGCCAAATTGAACTCGACAATAACCATATCCTTCATTGATTTGGGCAATTTGTGCCGCCACCCTCTGGCGTTCGTGATTGGCTTGGCAATGTTGGTCATTTCCAACTTCGGCTGCAACGCTACCACTCAGCGCCAAAACATTGCTGGACGAGCCGCTTTTGAAAGAGGTCAGCACGCTCAAGCGATCAACGCTTTCCAACAGGTGCTTAATCGGGATCCGAAAAACGCGGACGCCTACTACAATTTGGCTGCCTGCTACTATGACATGGGCAAAACGAAGCAAAGCAAGCAATTCGTTGACCAAGCCGAACAGCTCTACCGTCAAGCGATCTCTCACAACGGCCAACACGTGGACGCCCACCGAGGACTTGTCGGCCTCTTGATCGAAACCCAACGCGAAAAATTCGCATTCGATGTGCTCGAGGGCTGGCGACAACGCAACCCGCAATCGGCGGCTCCCATCATCGAACTGGCGCGCGTCTATCAGGAGTACGGGGATAACACCCGAGCCACGGATTTGTTGGCTGACGCTTTGAAAATCGACGGTCGCAGCACCCGGGCTCTCAAAGCCATGGGGCACATTCGCGAACTTCAGGGGCAGAATCAACTAGCACTGGACAATTACCGTCGAGCGCTACAGATCAATCAATTGGACCAGAACGCGGCAGCGAAAGTCGCATCCCTGCAGAATCTAATCCAAACAGGAAATGCCGGTTCAGGAACCACCCAACAACGATACGGCAATTCGGCTCCCTATCTGGTCAGGTAGAAACGAGTTGTCATTTCCGTTTGAGACGATCACTTTAGGAAGATCGCCTTCAACAAGATCGCCTAAAAGGTTTGGCTCTTTCGGCAGGGGGCGCCAGTGGACATTGCGAGTGCAGTTTCCATCTCCCCGAGCAATCTTTACAACCGTTCTGATCTACCCCCATCCGGCAATTTAAGGGGAACTTACTGCTCCATCTCGATTGCCACTATTCACAGGATTTTCGGGCGTTTAAACTCTTTGGAAGAACTGGCGATTTAAAACGTGATTGTCAATTCGCTGCTGAGGGTTTTCCCTAAATCGACCGATCGAAAGAGCTATCAAAGTCCTTAACTCCCTCCTTTTCGGCGAACATCTCAAGCAAGATTTTCTCTTCACCGTTTTAACGATCGACAACGGCTTGAACGGCGGTGCTGTTTAAGATGGATGGCGTTGTTGATTGGCGACTGTTTCATTCATTGGGTTTAAAATTCGACGGTTTTAAAAAAATATGACGATTACAAACACGAATCGCGTCTTTAACTTTTCGGCTGGTCCAGCCACCATGCCAGAGAGCGTCCTGCTGCAGATACAGGATGAGATGATGGCGTTGCCGGGAGTCGGCAGCAGTATTCTCGAAATCAGCCATCGCAGTGCGGACTTCGACGCGATCTTAGATGATTCACGGTCCGCCATCGAACGCGTGATGAATGTCCCCGACACTCATGAAGTGTTGTTCATTCAAGGCGGCGGCGCATTACAGAACATTATGATTCCCGCTAACTTCTGCACCCCCGAAGCAAAAACGGCAGACTACATTCTGACCGGTGCTTGGGGCAAGAAAAGTGCTGGTGAAGTCAAGTACTACGGTGACCTAAACGTCGCTTATGACGCAGGCGACACAAATTTCAATCACCTACCGAAACAGTCAGACCTAAAACTGACACCCGGTGCCGCTTACGTCCACCTGACAACCAACGAGACGATTCACGGCATTCAGTTTCCGGCACTCCCCGACACTGGCGACGTTCCGATCGTAGCCGACAAATCCTCCGACATCATGTGCGGTCCGTTGGATGTCTCCAAATATGGACTGATCTATGCTTGTGCTCAAAAGAACGCGGGCACCTCTGGCGTGACAATTGTGATCGTCCGCAAGGATCTTCTCCAGCGCAGCGGCGACCGCCTACCAAGCTATCTGGATTACGCCAAGCATTCCAAAGCCGGATCACGATTCAACACTCCACCAACGTTTTCCATCTACGCAACTGGCTTGGTTTGCAAGTGGTTGGAGTCCAAAGGCGGCGTTGAAAAAATTGAAGTCGAAAACAAACACAAATCGCAACTGCTTTACGATGTCGTCGATAGTAGCGAAGGTTTTTACACTGGGCACGTCGTCAACAAGGACGAGCGTTCGATCATGAACGTTGTGTTCAAGTTGCAGTCCGACGAACTGGACGCTCAGTTCTGTGCCGAAGCCAAAGAAGCTGGCCTGACGACCCTCAAAGGGCATCGCAGCCTCGGCGGCATTCGCGCTTCGGTTTACAATGCGATGCCTGTCGCCGGTGCTGAGGCACTGGCAGCCTTCATGAAAGACTTCGCGGCCAAAAACGGATAACCGGCGCGGATATCCATCTTCAGGATACCCATTTCAATTGGCGGATTTCAATTGGGGGGATTTCAATTGGCCTCCCATTGCTGCACCGCCACCCTCGGGGGCGCGAGCTTGTGAGTAGGCGGCGGGAGGGGCTCCAGATTTTAATCGGCGAATCACACCACACAAATTAAAAAAGAACCTTAAAGGAATCTCAATGCCACGGATTATCGTACTGGACGATCTTGCAGCCGAAGGATTAGCGTTACTAGATGCCGCAGAAGGCATCGAGTACGAGATCCGCACCAAGCTCAAAGGCGAGGAGCTAAAATCGGCGTTGGCCGAATTCGACGGCGCTGTGTGTCGCAGTGGTGTAAAGATCACGCCTGAGTCACTTGAGGGCAACAAACGTCTTCGCGCGATTGTCCGCGCTGGCGTGGGAACGGACAACATCGACAAACAGGCCGCTTCGCGGTTGGGCATTGTCGTGATGAACACTCCCACCGGTAACACTATCAGCACCGCCGAACATGCGATGGCGTTAATGTTGGGCCTGTCGCGCAATCTCGCGCCGGCTCACGCAAGCCTAATGGCCGAAAAATGGGATCGCAAGAAATTCCAAGGAAGCCAACTCAGCGGCAAAACTCTTGGCGTCGTAGGACTTGGCCGCATCGGTCAAGAGGTTGCGTTCCGCGCCAAAGCGTTTGGAATGGACGTTGTTGGATTTGATCCATTCCTCTCTCAGGAGCGCGCGGAAGAATTAGGAATCCGCAAAGTAGATCTCGTTGACGACATGTTGCCGGAGATCGACTACCTAACCGTTCACACGCCGCTGACTCCAGAGACCAAAGGACTGATCGGTCCAGATCAAGTCAAACTACTGAAAAAGGGCGCTCGTTTGGTTAACTGCGCCCGTGGCGGTATCTACGACGAAGCGGCTTTGGTCGCTGGCCTCGAATCGGGTCACTTGGGCGGCGTCGCGCTGGATGTCTACGACAGCGAGCCTTGCACTGACAGCCCGCTGTTCAAAATGGACAACGTACTGTGCACCCCTCACCTTGGAGCCAGCACCGAAGAAGCTCAAATTGGTGTTGCCGTGGAAGCGGTCGAACTGTGTATCAACTATCTGAACACAGGTGAGATTCGTTCGGCAGTCAACACGATTTCCATGGATCCACAAACGCTTAAGTCACTGCGTTCTTACGCCGACGTCGCCCATCGCTTGGGACTTCTGCTCAGCCAATGGCATGGCGGAGCGATTGCTAAGTGCGAACTGGAATTCAATGGTGAGATTGCTGATAAGGACACGCGTCTTTTGACTTCCGCATTCTGTGCCGGACTAATCGAAAACTACTCCGAAGATGCAAACGTCATCAATGCCGAGTTACTGTGCCACGAACGTGGAATCGAAATCGTTCGCACGTCCAACAGTGGCCCGGGCACATTCAGCAGTATTATTTCTGCGACCGTTTCTGGTGACGGGAAATCCCACAACGCCAGCGGAACTGTGTTTGGAAAAGACATGCCGCGACTTGTTAAGCTTGGCGAGTATCGCACAGAAGCTTACATGGATGGCAATCTGTTGATCTTCACGCATCGCGACGTACCGGGCATCATTGGCTACGTCGGCAACGTGTTGGCTGAAGACAAAGTGAACATCGCTCAGATGGCAGTCGGCCGCGAGTCGGATGCCGGTGGACCTGCCATCGGTGTTTTAAACCTTGACGCAACGGCTCCTGAGTCTGCCATCGTCAAGATCGTAGAAAACGACGGCATCGAGTCGAGCAAACAGATCGCTCTTCCGCCCGCTGGAGAACTGCCAGACTGGTTGGGCTAGGTTGATCCCAAAGTCAGAATCTAAAAGAGCCGCAGGTTTCCCTGCGGCTCTTTTTATGGTTCATTAGTAGGGTGGGTCGTGGGTGTTTCGTGTCAGCGAAAGACAGACCCACCATTTACTCTGGTGGGTCCGCGCGACGGACGTCGGCTTGACCCACCCTACACTTAACCCCGAAAATGTTAGAGGTGTGAAAACAAGCCACAAAAATCCCGGAACAACCGATCAAGGAAATTTTGATGAAAGCAATTACCGCCACTTTGATTGCTGTCTTGTCGTTCGCCAGTTCAGCGGTGGCACAAACGATCTCCGTTGGCGACTTTCACGAAATCTCAGGCATTGTGCGCGATCTTGCGCCCGGAGAAATCACCATCGTTGACGATGACGGAACCGCTCACAAAGCGCACGTACAGAACAAAAGCGAAAAGTACATCATTCTTGGCAAACGGCGTGTTCGGTTTCAAGCAAACATTCACGCAAGCGGTTTGTTGCCGGCCAATCTGCTGAAGACCGGTATGATCGTACGAATCCGCGCCGCCACCAATCTCAGCGGAAGAACACGTGGCTCTATCGAAGAAGTGCTAGTCGATTCCAATAGCAAAGTGAAACTCGATCACACTTTTGAGCAACAGCCAAGCGACAAGAAGGAGTACCAACAGTGCCGAATAACCGGCCGCATCATCTCAGTCAATCGCAGGGTATTGAAACTGGCGGTAACCGATTCAAAGTTGAACCGAAAACAAGTCGTCTCGGTCAAACTCCATGAGGACTGCCGAATGAAGATCGACGACGACAACCTCGACCGGGTCATCGGTGGTGATCGTGTCGTAAGAGCGCTTGTCGCCAGTATTTCGACCGGCGAACTCGCAGTTCGTTCCATCGAAATCGAACTCACAGCCGATCGCGAACAAGCCACTCGCTCGTTTGACGCTCAACTGGAGCAGCGTTTTTCTAGTTTCAGTGACGAACCATCTGAACCGCGCGAACTGCGTTCCGATCACTTCATATTGGCCACAGACATTTCCGACCGCAGTGCCCAGGTTCTATTGGCGAAACTGGAGACCATGTACGAACTGGTTGGCGCGTATTTCCGCGCTGCTCCCCAACAGCCAATTTTGTGCTACGTCGTGCGCGATCTACCTCAATGGCCTACAGGGCGGCTTAAACCAGAGGGCGCCCAAAAAATTGCTCAGCGCGCTGGCGTCACTCTTTGGCGTACGCTCCGTCAGGGTGGTAAAACGAGGGCCGAGGCAGAAGTTTACTCGTGCGCGGATCACGGCGTCTGCCAACACGAAGCCGTCCACGCATTCTGTGCACTGACCTTTGGCTCAACCGGACCTGTTTGGTTTTCTGAGGGGATGGCAGAAATGGGGCAGTACTGGAAACCGAAACAGATCGCCGTCGACATCGAACCCGAAGTGATTCGGTATCTACAAAATGCCAAACCAAAGAGGATGGCCGACATTGTCGCCGCCGGCCAGATCACCGGCGACTCATGGCAAGCTTACGCGTGGCGTTGGGCGCTGTGCCATCTGCTGGCCAACAATCCGAATTATTCGAAGCGCTTCAAAACACTGGGTCTCAATTTGATGACCAAGCCAGACAGTGATAGTTTCACCAATGCGTTCGGACCAGTGGCCGAGAACATTTCGTTCGAGTACGACCAGTTCGTGCAGAATTTCGGTAATGGATATCGTGTCGACTTGTGTGTTTGGGATTGGAAGACTCCATCGAAACCAATTTCCAGATCCAAAAAAATCAAGATGGACGTTCAAGCCCGCGCGGGCTGGCAAGCATCGCGCCTCCGCGCGGTCAAAGGAACCTCCTACGATTTCAGCGCCGACGGCACTTGGGGAATCGGCAAGGGCTCCGAAGACTTGTCCGCAGACGGCAGCCCAACGGGTGAAGGACGATTAACAGGCGCACTGATGAACGAGTTTGAATTAGGCGAGCCGTTCGAATTGGGCAGCGCGGAAACTTGGATCGCTCCGTCGGACGGCCAGTTGTTCCTGCGTTGTAGGGACGCTTGGACGGAACTGGAAGACAACACGGGTTCGATCAAACTTACGATCAAACGGACACAAAAAAAGAAATAGGGTGGGGCGGTCTTGTGCTGACGCGAAATACGAAACACGAAACACGAATGATCGACCCTACATCATTATTCTGTGGAATCACCTACTAAAGGCTGAACAAGCTCATTACCTTAACTCTTTTTGGGTTCAAGTAT
>CALKXO010000116.1 GCA_938003615.1 uncultured Pirellulaceae bacterium
GGTTGTGAATTTTTGAGACATTGCTTTTGTAAGGATCGATCGCGCAGTTCGTAGTACCGGCTTTAGCCGGAATTTGACAGGATATCCCGGTTCCATTCCGCCTAAAGGCGGTACTACAAACATCCTAGCGAAAAATTCACAGCCTCGGAGAGAAGCGACTACTAATACTCGTTAACGCGAGACCTGTGCGAATGCTTCCCTTCTCAAGTTCGACGGAAACCACTAGAGCAGATGGTTTTGTCTTGTCAAAAGGCACGCCACTTGTTGCCGCTCGTGGAAGAATCGATCCGTGTTTCAAGGACAAGCCTATTTGAAATCGCTGGCAATTCACTCAACGGTAGAGATCTACCGTTGGCTAGCCGACCGGTGCATCCGGCAGCTTGCAATCGCTGACAGGTTTAGAGCAAACCGTGCAAGATGACTCTCCACCCTCGCCTACCGCCGCGGCAATACCGCCACATGAACCGGTCACGGGTTTGTTTGCGACAATCGCCCCAACAGCCATGCCGATGACCGCCAATAGAAAGACGGCTAACGCCGCCAAAAAGGTCGGGACAACCGAGCGAGCGGATTTCGATGATAGAGCTTTGGGTGATGCCGTTTTGGCAACGGTTGCTAAAGGGTAGTCGCCGGAAACTCTTTGCTCGTATTGAAGTTCATTGCGCGTTAGAGTCAGGATTGCCACGTCATTCTCGGCTGCGATTTTATGAGCCATTGAGGTTCCCATCACCATTGCTGCGGTTGCCCAGGCGTCTGCCGTCATGCAGTCGCTGGCTGCAATCGATGCGCTGGCTAAAGCATGATCCGTTGGTCGGCAAGTTGTAGGGTCAATTGTATGCGAGTAGCGGCGACCTTCATGAAAGTGAAAGTTGCGATAGTCTCCTGATGTCGCAATTGCAATGTTTTCCAACGAGGCTTTTCGGACTGAATTGTCTGATGGTTTAGGTGCCGCCATCGACTGCGAGTCGGGTTGTTCAATTGCAACCATCCAATTGCCACCGCCGGAGCGCTGGCCTGAAACAACCACCTCGCCGCCAACCTCAACCAGATATCGGTCAAACCCCAGTTGACGAACTGCGGCTCCGACTTGATCCACAGCATAGCCCTTCGCAATCGCGGATAGATCGATCTTCAATGTTGAGACGGTCTTTTTGATTGCCGGCGGCGAAAGACGGACGTCAAGCTTGGCATAGCCTGTCAACTGTTTCAATGCCGCCACTTCATCATCTCCCAGTGGTTTAAACGGTCCTTTCTCAGGCCCGAACTTCCAAGCGCTGACTGCAGGTCCGATCGTGATGTCGAAAGCGCCTTTAGTAAGTTGGCTGATCTCCTGCGATCGGCTTACAACCAATGCAGTTTCGGCATCGACATCAAACCATTCTGTCGATGTGCTGGCGTTGAAGCGACTGACATCTGAGTCAGGCCGGTATGTCGACATCAATTGGTTGACGGAATCTAGCGCCGCAGTAACTGCCTGTTTGATCTGCAAGCAAGTTTCCTCCGGCGGGTCGGCGACGACGATCACTTTGTAGGGAATCTTTCCCATCGTGATACCGCGAATTTCGACTTGGATTTCTTTTTTGGCCGGAGCCTGAACAACAGGAGCAGCGTCGAGAAGTTGGTTGGAAAGCACGAGGCCCGCCAGAACCATGAGGAACAAAAACAGGACGCGGAGCCGAGTACTATTTCTACGCGTCTTTGAATTGCTCATGGATGTACATTAAAGAAAGATAGACGTGTCTTCTCTTGGGGAATCAGGTCGGCCAAATCAGATCGGTCAAATCAGGTCTGAACCTTGCCCGGCTCGAAACTTACCCCTCCTAACATCACCCGAATCTCCCCTTCGGTTATTTATCCACCAAAATCGTCGAAGGCGATGTTCTCTTGCTCAACACCTAGATCGTCAAGCATTTTGAAGACAGCACTATTCATCATCGGCGGACCACAGATGTAGTACTCGTTGTCCTCCGGTGACTCGTGCTTGGACAGGTACTCGTCCAACAGGACTTGGTGAATGAAGCCAACATAACCATCCCAATTGTCTTCCGGTTGCGGGTCAGACAAGGCAATGTTGAATTTGAAATTCGGGAAGTTCTTTTCGATCTCACGGAAGTGGTCGACGTAAAACAACTCACGCAGACTTCGGCCGCCGTACCAATAAGTCACCTTGCGTCCGGTCTTGAGTCGTTTGAACAGTTCGAAGATGTGACTTCTCAGCGGTGCCATGCCCGCACCACCACCAATGTAAACCATCTCTGCATCAGTGTCCTTAATAAAGAACTCGCCGTAAGGTCCAGAAATCGTGACCTTATCGCCCGGCTTTAGATTGAAGATATACGAAGACATCTTTCCGGGAGGCGTGCCTTCAGGAGCACGAGGCGGCGGCGACGCGACTCGCACGTTGAGCATAATGATGCCCTCTTCGCCCGGGTAATTAGCCATCGAGTAAGCACGCACAACAGGCTCATCAACCTTCGAAACGTAACGCCAAACGTTGAATTTGTCCCAGTCACCGTGGTACTCTTCATCAATATCAAAATCTTTGTAGTTCACCACATGCGGCGGTGCTTCGATTTGAATGTATCCACCAGCACGGAATGCGACGTCTTCTCCCTCGGGCAGTTCTAGAACGAGTTCCTTAATGAAGGTGGCGACATTGTCGTTGGAACGCACGGTGCATTGCCATTTTTTGGTTTCAAAGGCCTCTTCCGGGACTTCGATCTCCATATCTTGCTTGACAGCAACTTGGCAAGAAAGCCGGCAGCCCTCACGGGCCATTTTCTTATTGATGTGGCCACGCTCTGTCTCCAGCAAATCACCGCCGCCCGATTCGACCTTCACGAGGCATTGGGCACAGGTTCCGCCGCCACCACAGGCCGACGAAACAAAGATTCCGGCGTCGCCAAGCGCGTTCATTAGTTTACCACCAGCGGCGACTTCGATTTCCCTTTGCCCGTTGACCATGATCTTGACCGCACCGGTCGAGACCAAGAATTGTCGAGCAACTAGAATCAGTCCCACCAAAGCCAAGACGACTGCGGTAAAGAGTGCAACGCCGTAAAGGATATCGATCATGTGATTATCTATTGTGTGTCAGTTTTTGATTCAAAAATTTGGGAGTCGAAAATTGACGCCCTGCCCTGTTTTGTTCTTACTAAACCTAGGCTTGGATGCCAAGGAACGCTTGAAAACCAAGTGCCATCAGACCAACGATAATAAAAGTAATGCCCAGCCCACGAAGCGGAGGCGGAATGTCCGAGTAGCGAAGTTTCTCGCGAATTCCGGCCAGACCCGCAATCGCTGCCGCCCAACCGAATCCACTTCCGATACCGAACACGACGCTTTCGGTGAAAGAGTAATCGCGCTGTTGCATGAACAAAGTTCCACCGAGGATCGCACAGTTCACGGTGATCAACGGAAGGAAAATGCCCAACGCGTTGTAAAGCGGAGGGAAGAATTTATCCAGTGTCATTTCAAGGATCTGTACCATCGCGGCGATCACCCCGATAAAGCAAATCAGACTAAGAAATTCGAGGTTGGCACTAACCAACCAGCCACCCTCTTTGAGAATGCCGGTGTAAATCAGGTTATTGATAGGAACCGTGATCGCCTGCACGACGATAACTGCGACACCTAGTCCCAGTGCAGTTTTGACGTTCTTGGAAACCGCCAAAAACGTACACATGCCAAGGAAGTAGGCGAGTGCGAGGTTGTCGACGAATGCTGATTTTAAAAACAGATTGCCGAGTGCTTGAATGTCCATAATTAACGC